>CAYGKE010000052.1:0-20029 GCA_964350465.1 uncultured Hyphomonas sp. | reverse complement strand
CTTTCACCGTGTGCTGAAGGATTTCATGGCGCAGGGCGGTGATATTGAGCAGCGCCGCGGTGCTGAGGTCATGCTGGAGCCGACCGCGGCGGAGTTCACTATCCGCCGCAAGCCGTCCGAGATGCCGCTGGATACAATTGGTCCGGCAGATTCGGCGCGGTTCGGCTTCTACAAGGGCTTTCCGATACAGTCGCAGGCCCAATTCCTGGCTGAGCTTTCATTCGATGGCCAAGTCGAAACCTGGATACCGCACTGCGAAGGTGTGCTGTCAACGGCACGCCTCGGGGAACAACCTGGCATCTCGAAGGAGAGGGCTGAGAATTCCGGCAACGCGCAATTCTTCCTGATTTCCGGCAAAGGTCGTCATCTCGATAAGGATTACACGGCCAAAGGCCGCGTGATTGCCGGACTGGATGTGGTCAAGGCGATCAAGCTTGGACCACCCGGTGATGGCTTTCCAATCGCAAATCCTGATGTGTTGAAAACGGCGCGTTTGGCGGCCGACCTGCCGGAAGGTGAGCGTTTGCAGGCCTTTGTGCAGCGGACCAATACTCCCGAATGGGCGATCCGTCTGGCTGAGGCCGACCGGCAAGGTAGCGATATTTGTGACCTGCCTGCTGTGCCGGCTGTAATTGGATAGGGAAGATCCTGGACCGGCTTTCGGACTTTGATTTTGAACTACCTGAAGACCGGATCGCGCTGCGGCCTGTCGATCCACAGGATAGAGCACGCCTGCTTGTCGTTCACGGCGATGGCCGGCTGGAAGATGCCGCTGTATTGGACCTGCCTGACTATCTGACAAAGGGAGATGCGCTCGTCTTTAATGATACGCGCGTGCTGCCTGCGGCGTTGAAGGGAACCAGGCCTGCGCGCGATGAGGTCGGCAACGATGTCAGGTTTGATGCAAACCTGGTCGAGCAAGTGAACGGGAATACCTGGCTGGCGCTGGTCCGGCCTGGTCGGCGACTTAAACCTGGCGACGTCGTGCAGTTTGGTGATGGCTTCTCCGCAACCATCGGTGAAAAGCAGGATAGCGGCGAGATTGCGCTTCAGTTCGATCGTGCCGATCGCGCGCTGGAGCAAGCACTCGAGCAATTCGGGGCGATGCCGCTGCCGCCCTATATAGCGCGCAAGCGGGCTGCTGATGCGAAGGACAAGGAAACATACCAGACTAGGTTCGCCACAGATGCCGCCAAGTCTGTTGCCGCCCCGACCGCCGGATTACACTTCACCGAACGCTTGCTTGGTCAGATCGATGCAGCAGGCCTCATCCGGGAAAGCGTACGCCTGCATGTTGGATTGGGAACTTTTGCGCCACTAAAAGAAAGCCAAATTGACGAAGACCGTTTGCATGCTGAGTGGCGACAGATGACTGCCGCGACGGCGGGCCGCCTCAATCAGGTGCGCCAGAGCGGCAGGCGCTGGGTGGCGGTAGGGACCACAGCGATGCGGACCTTGGAAAGCTGCACAGATGCGAACGACGGCACTCTGATTCCTCAGTCGGGAGAGACAGATATTTTCCTGAAACCTGGTGATCCGATTGTTGCAACTGACGCCCTGATGACGAATTTCCACCTGCCGCGGTCCAGCCTCTTCATGCTGGTCTGCGCGCTCATGGGCACTGAGGTCATGCAAGCGGCATACGCACATGCAATTGCGCAGAAATACCGGTTCTATTCCTATGGCGATGCCTGTCTGCTATTGCCGTAACGGCGAACGGGAAGGGTTGAGCGATGGATTTCTACACCTATTGGCGCTCATCGGCGGCTTATCGCCTGCGCATTGCCTTCAACCTGAAGGGCATTGCGGTATCACCGGTTCAAATCAACCTGCACCCGGAGGCGTCCGAACAGAAAGGCAGCGCCTATCGCGCAAAGAACCCGCAAGGCAGGGTGCCCGCGATTGAGGTTGGCAGCGAGATCATTGGCCAGTCGATGGCAATTCTTGAATGGCTTGAGGAGACCTATCCTGAGCCTGCGATACTTCCCAAGGATCCGGTTGAACGGCTTCGTGCTCGCGAGTTTGCCGATATTATCGCATGTGACATTCATCCGCTGAACAATTTGTCGGTTCTGTCGGTACTGCGTGAGCAGTTTGGGGCTGACAAAGAAGCGATAGAGAGGTGGTATTCAGACTGGATCATTCGAGGTTTTACCGCGCTTGAGGTGCTCGCAGAGCGACAAAGCGGTGAGTTTCTGTTCGGCGCGGCGCCAATGATCGCCGAGATTTGTCTGATCCCCCAAATCTATAATGCGCGCCGGTTTGACGTCGACCTGGCGCCGTTTCCGCGATTGCTCGATCTGGACCAGGCATGCAGCAAACTGCCAGCGTTCCAAGCAGCCACGCCGGAAGCGGTCAAACCAGATTAAGGCCTAGTTCTGCTGCCCTGACTTGAGCACATAACCCGTCGATGTACGCTCAAACATCTTGGCAATGTCGGGATGTGCAACCTGTGCGCCGCCTTCGTCAGGGGTCAGGTTCTGTTCTGAGACATAGGCGACATAGTGGGTGCGCTCATTCTCGGCAAACAGGTGATAATAGGGCTGGTCCTTGGTCGGGCGAACCTCTTCCGGGATCGCCTCGTACCACTCGTCGGTATTGGCAAACACCGGGTCTACATCAAACACGACACCGCGAAAGTCGAAGAGGCGATGGCGAACGACCTGACCAATCTGGTATTTGGCGCTGCTTGTCGGGATCGCATTGTGGAGGACCGGCTCGCGCGGCGCCGTCTTCGGCGCAGCTTTCTTCTTACCGCCGAAAAGGCGGGTCAAACGACGAAAGAAGCTCGGTCGATGACTCATGGTCCAAGTGTGTGCTACATCTTTGTCCAGCAAACAAGATTTGGGCCACACATGGCTGACAAAAAAAAGCGCGACACCGGCGAAGCCAGCCGCCGGAACCGCGCTCGCCACAAGACACCGCTCTATGCAGCGGTTGATATGGGCACGAACAATTGCCGGCTTTTGATCGCCGCACCGAAGCGCGAGCGCTTCACCGTGCTTGATTCTCATTCCCAGATCGCCCGACTAGGCGAAGGGCTTGAGGCAACCGGGCGGCTATCCGACGCTGCGATAGAGCGGGCCATGGACGCCCTGCACAAGATTTCCGGCAAGTTGAAGGCCAAGAAGGTTGCACATGTGCGCTGTATTGCGACAGAAGCGTGCCGCCGGGCCAGCAATGGCAAGGAATTCATCCAGCGAGTGCGCGAGGAAACCGGACTGACCTTCAAGGTGATTGGACCAGAGGAGGAAGCGTTTTTGGCGCTGGCCGGTTGTCATAACCTGATCGAGCAGGATGTCAGCCATGTCCTGGTGCTGGATGTCGGTGGTGGCTCGACCGAACTGTCGCTGGTCGATGCCGCGCCGGTTCAGAAGGGTGGCCTAAAAGCCTTGCTCGAGAAAAAACCGATTGAGAGCTGGACCAGTCTGCCCATCGGCGTGGTGACACTGACCGAAGCGTTTCAGCATTTGCCGGAGAAAGAAACATATCCGGCGATGCTGGCCCATGCCACGGCCCTAATCAATGACTGGGCGGCTTCACCGCGTATCCGTGAGTTATTCGATGCCAAACAAGCGCACTTGATCGGGACATCTGGCACCGTAACGTGCCTGACCGGTGTACATCTGGGGCTTAGCAAGTATCGACGCGACGATGTTGATGGCCAGTGGATCAGCCACGACCAAACGATGGTGACGGTCAATCGCCTGGTCGAAGCTGGCCTGGAGGGGCGCGCCAAATTCCCAACGATTGGGGCAGACCGGGCGACACTGATGTTGGCAGGGTGTGCGATTGTCGAAGCAACCTGGACGCTGGCGCCCGGCGGGCGGATGAGGGTCGCTGATCGGGGGCTGCGCGAAGGCCTACTATTGTCGATGATGAAGGGGCCAAAGCGAAAGTCGCGCAAGCGCAACAGGAAACGAAAACGGCCTGCGAAAGCGGGAAATGGACAGCGGGAGGCGCAGCATGGCGGATGACGGCAAGCGGCGCTGGAAAGGGCCAGGCAAGGATGACGGCAAGTCGTCCGGTCGCCGGGTGGGGGAGCGCAAGGTAACGGCTTATCGAGCGAAATCCGAAAGCTCCAAAAAATGGATCGAGCGCCAGCTCTCAGATCCATATGTGCAGCGCGCGAAGGCAGAGGGTTACCGCGCCCGCGCAGCCTATAAATTGCTGGAGATTGACCAGAAAGTTGGCCTGTTGAAGCCGGGTATTCGCATTGTTGACCTTGGCTGCGCGCCCGGTGGGTGGATGCAGGTCTGTCTGAACCGAGGGGTAAAGGAGCTCGTCGGGATCGATCTTCTGGAGGTCGAACCATTGGTTGGGGCACATATCGTCGAGGGTGATATCAATGTGGCCGAAGATGTCGCGGCGATGATGGAGGGGCTGAGCGGGCCGCCGGACCTAATTCTCTCCGATATGGCGGCCAACACAACCGGGCATCGCCAGACGGACCATTTGCGTACCGCTGGGCTTGCAGATATTGCGCTAGATTTTGCCGAAGCCCATTTGCCTCAGGGGGGTGCGTTTTGCTCCAAAGTTTTTCAGGGCGGGGCCACGCCTGAGATGATGGCACGGTTGAAAAAACTGTTTCGCTCCGTCAAGCATATCAAACCCGGAGCAAGCCGGGCTGGGTCGCCGGAGATTTTTGTTGTCGCGACAGGGTTTCGCGGGTGAACGGGGCAGGCATGCTGTCCAGCAGGCATGCGAGTGTCGCACTTGCCCTCCTCAGCGCCTTGTTTCTCGCGGCTTGGTTTTATACCGGCCAATCAGTGCACACAGGTATCTGGCCGTTAGCGGCGTCCGCCTTGCTGGCAACAATACTGCTATCACTGTCCTATATCGACCTTCGAACACTGCTCCTGCCGGATCTCCTCACATTGCCGCTTCTGGCGCTCGGTTTGGCGTGGTCGGCGTGGCAAGGCGTCGGCTGGATACAGGCATTTCTGGGTGCGGTGCTTGGCTATGGCATTGTGGCTGGGCTGGACCTTTTTTGGCGCAAATTCCGCGGCAAGGAAGGAATCGGTCTGGGCGATGCGAAACTGCTCGCGGCGGGCGGTGCCTGGCTGGGTGTCTATCAATTGCCGATGGTTCTGCTGGTCGCATCCGGTACCGGGTTGGCAGCGATTTTGACGATTCGAGCACTGCAGAAGAGCGGGCCTGATCAGCCTGTTGTGTCATTTGGTCCCTTTTTGTCACTAGGCATATGGATCTGCTGGTGTGGGGCTTTTGCAACACTGGTGGTTTGAATTCATCAGGACACGGATTGGTTTCGCCGGTTGATCCAAACTGTGTTCTGTCGATTCTTCAAAGGATTGGCTGAATTCAATACTCTCGAGTCCTGACCACTTCTCCGATACAGCTCGATTAACCAACAAACACGGGCCTTACGGTTTGTGACAACAGTGTCGTATTTGTATAAAAATTCTGTCATCTAAACTGAATACCAGCGCTCCTGAAGCCGTCGGAAGGGTTGTCCGGCGAGTTCATCCAGTTTGGTGACAGGAGCTCTCATGTCCATTCGTTATACTCTAGGCGCGCTCGCGCTGGGACTCGCTACAGCGTGTTCCGGCGGCGGTAGCGATATCGCATCTCCCGGTGCAACAACACCAACGACACCCCCCACCTCTGGTGGCGGCGGTGGAGGTGGCGGCGGCGGTGGCGGCGCACCAATGGCGTCTTGCCCGACCGGCTTTACAGCTGGCACGGCCATTGGTTCCACGACCACTTGTAATGTTTCAGGAACACTCCTGTCTGACCTTACACTGCCTTTCGTAGAGGGGGTTGCTTATCGCCTTGATGGCCGCGTGAACGTTGGTGTCGATGTTGGCGCGGATGGCGCCGCAGCTGGCGGTTCCGCAGTTACGTTGACCATCGAGCCTGGCGTAACCGTATTTGGTGAGTCCGGCGCCGACTTCATGGTTGTGAACCGCGGGTCTGAAATTATCGCGAACGGCACCGAAGCGCTGCCGATCACATGCACAGGAGGCAACGATATTGATCGCCTGAGCGATGCTGATCCAAGTAATGACCTGGCCGCTGATGTTGATGCGGAGTGGGGCGGACTGGTTATTCTGGGCCGCGCGCCTAACAGCCGTTGTATTACTGGCACGGCCTTCGGGACCAACACGTGTGAGCAAGCGATTGAGGGTGTATCAAACCCCAACGCCGTTTACGGTGGCAGCCTGGTTGGCGATAGTTCCGGTATTCTTCGCTACGTTCTGGTCAAGTTTGCCGGATTCGAAGTTTCAACTGGTAACGAGCTGAACGGCATCTCTTTCGGCGGTGTTGGTAACGGCACAGCAGTTGAATATGTCGAGGTCTATAACAACTCGGACGATGGTGTTGAGTTCTTTGGCGGTACGGTCAATGTCAACTATTTGGTCCTGGTCGGCAATGACGATGAATCTATCGACACTGACAATGGCTACCAGGGTAACATCCAGTATACAGTCGTCAGCCAGACCACTGGCCGCGGCGACAACATCACCGAGCAATCGGGTGTTCCAGCCGCCCAGGCCGTTCTGCCGTCTAACCCGCAAATCGCCAACTTTACCTTTGTTGGTACGACCGCTGACGAAGCTTTCAAGTCGAACACGGGATCAATTGGTCGGCTGATTAATGGTGTCATCTCCTACGAGAATGCCTGTATCGATTGGGATGCGACAGCCGGTGATGGCAATGCCACCTTTGATGGTGCTGGCACGGATCCAAGCTTCCACTCTGTGCTGTTCGACTGCGGTACGAATGGCGCTGGCCTGACGGATGATGATCCGGAAACACCTGCGGCTGTTGCTTCGGTTGCTGCTGATGCCAATAACACCACGACTGTTACAAACACGCTGTCTGCCATGTTCTTCCCGGGCACGGCTGAGGCTGGTGTGACACCGTTCGACGCCACCGGACTTGGCTTTGAAGCCACCACATATATCGGCGCGTTCGGCCCAACAGAATCGCCGACCGACAACTGGGCAACCGGTTGGACGTTTGGTCTGTTCGCTGACCCAGCTTGCCCAACCGGAACCTCGGATAGCGGGCAGGACATTGACGGCCAGAACGTCTGTGTTCTGACAGGTAGGGATCTGACCGAGGATCTGACGCTGACACGCGGCAACATCTACGAACTGGATGGCCGTCTGAATGTTGGCATCGATATCGGGGCTGACGGTACGGCTGCTGGCGGTGACCCAGCAATCCTGACCATCGAAGCTGGTGTGACCATCTTCGGTAACTCAGGCGCTGACTTCCTCGTTGTGAACCGCGGCTCTGAAATTCGCGCGAATGGTACGGCAACCAACCCGATCATCTTCACCTCTGAAGCTGATCTGCTTGATACCCAGCCAACCCCTGCGGATGCAGATGGCGAGTGGGGCGGTATCGTTATACTTGGCCGGGCACCCAACAATCGCTGTATCACGGGTACGGCCTACGGGACCGATACTTGTGAGCAGGCGATCGAAGGTGTGTCCAACCCGAACGCCGTATATGGCGGTAGCCTGGTCGGTGATAATTCAGGTGTCCTGCGCTATGTTCAGGTCAAGCATGCTGGTTTCGAAGTTTCGACCGGTAACGAGCTGAACGGTATCTCCTTCGGCGGCGTCGGTAACGGCACAACCGTTGAGTATGTTCAGGTCCACAATAACTCTGACGATGGTGTCGAGTTCTTCGGTGGAACTGTGAATGCGAAATACCTCGTACTGACCGGCAATGATGACGAATCCATCGATACGGATAACGGTTATCAGGGCTTCATTCAGTTTGCGATTGTTCAGCAAACAGCGGGCCGCGGTGACAACATCACCGAGCAAAGCTCTGTTCCTGCGGCGCAAGCTGTCCTGCCGTCCAACCCAACGATCGTGAATTTCACCTTCCTGGGCACGACGGCAGACGAAGCCTTCAAGTCGAACTCAGGTTCGATCGGTCGCCTGGTCAATGGTGTGATTGTCTATGACAATGCCTGTATTGATTGGGATGCAACAGCTGGTGACGGCAACGCGACCTTTGACGGCGTTGGCACGGACCCAAGCTTCCAGTCTGTCCTGTTCGATTGCGGCAAGGTCAGCGGGGCTGGCCTGACGGATGATGATCCAGAAACGCCTGCTGCTGTTGCATCGGTTGCCGCTGATGCCAATAATGACACGGCCTCGGCCAACTCATTGATCGGTACGTTCATCAATGGCGCTACAGAGGCGGGCATCACCCCATTCGACGAGACCACACTGGGTGGCGGAACATTCATCACCGACGTTGATTATATCGGCGCGGTCGAGAATGCGAACGACACCTGGTGGCAGGGCTGGTCATGCGGTCTTGAAGCCTCCGACCCCTGCTAAATTCAAACATCCGGGACGGCGCATTAGGCTCCGTCCCGGACCTTTTCCAGGGTCGGTTCCAGGCTTAGCCGAACGACACCTTGACGCGAACAAAGGTCCAGAAGAATGAAACGTTCAGCCAAATATTCAATGCTCCTGTCTACAGCATTTGCTCTCGCCATAGTGCCAGGTGCACTGGCTCAAGACGGGACAGATACTGCGGAAGAAGATGACCGCACACTCGAAACGGTGGTTATCCGCGGTGAGTTTATCCCGGAACCACAACGCGAGACCTCCCAGGTTGCCTCCTTCCTGTCGTCCGAAGACCTGACCAGACAAGGCGATGCCAATGCTGCATTGGCCCTGACCCGTCTGAGTGGCCTTAGTGTCGTCGGTGGCCGGTTTGCTTATGTCCGCGGTCTTGGTGATCGCTACTCAGCGGCGCTCTTGAACGGCTCGGCCCTGCCAAGCCCAGAGCCGCTTCGCCGTACAGTTCCGCTTGATCTGTTTCCATCGGGCGTTCTCGACGGTGCCGCCGTTCAGAAAACTTATTCAGCAAATTACCCAGCTGAGTTCGGTGGCGGCCTGATTGATCTGAAAACACTTCGCCGCCCGGCGGAAAGCTACTTCAAGCTTAAAGTGGGCTCAAGCTACAACGCTGAAACCTCTTTGAAGAATGGCTTCGTGGTTGGTGGCAGCGATACCGACTGGTCAGGTTATGATGATGGCCTGCGTGATCTGCCTGGGCCACTCGCAGCGACTCTGTCCTCTGGCGTCTCGTTGAACGACCTGAGCGATGCGGAAATTGAAGCGGCGGGCGAAAGCCTCGTCAATTCGCCATTAAGCGTTATTCAGCTTGTCGAAATCGATCCTGATTTCGAGGCCTCCGTGGAGGGTGGTCATTCGTTCGATCTGGGCGAGTTTGATATCGGTCTGATCGGGGTCGCCGGCTATGATAGCAGCTGGACGACAGAACGCTCACGTCGCCAGTTTGTCGAGGGCAATATCCTCGGAAGCGACTTCGATGTCATAGAAACGACCCAGGATGTCATCATCAACGCGCTTGGCTCCGCTTCGATCGGTTATGACGAGCATGAACTTACTGGCACGGTCTTCTACGTTCACTCGACCTCCAATGAGGCGCAAATCTCCGAGGGCTTTGACTTTAACGAAGGTGCCATCGTCAACGACGAGTCTACGGGCTGGTTCGAGCGCGAACTGGCTTTCTTCCAACTCGCTGGTGAGCACGTCTTTGGTGATCTTGATATCAACTGGCGCGGCTCTGTCGCGCAATCGACGCGGGACGCACCCTATGAGCGCACCTTGCGCCGGTTCAACGACGCGAATGGCGTGCCGCAATATGACGATACGGGCAATTACCGCATCCGTTTTTCGGAGCTTCAGGATGACGTCGTAAGCGGCGGCATTGATGCAGCTTATACGTTCAATTATGGTGACTATCAGGAAGCCATCGTTTCTGGCGGGTTCGACTCAACCTCGACAGAGCGGACTTATGATTTCCTGAATTACCGGTTTGTTGGCGGCAATACGAGCCTTGACGAGATATCTGGTCTGCGTCCTGACTTCCTGTTCTCGCCGGACAATATCGATCCAAATCGGTTCTTCCTGCAGGAGATCACTTCGCCGAACGACTCTTATGAGGCGACGCTCGACGTCAATGCTGCATTCGCGCAGGTTGATGCCCAGCTGACCCCGTTCATCCGGACGACGCTTGGCGTTCGCTATGAAGAAGGCGAGCAATTCGTCCAGACCTTTGACCGTTTTGGCAATCTGGGTGCTGCCGCTGTCGAGCTGAACAATGAATATGTTCTGCCGGCTGCGACGATCACCTGGAACTTCGCAGACGATCTGCAACTTCGTCTCGGTTACTCTCAGACGATTGCCCGTCCACAGTTCCGCGAATTGGCTTTGTCGACATATGTCGATCCGGTTTCTGACCGGTCTTACCGTGGTAACAATCAGCTGGTCGATAGCGAGTTGACCAACTTTGATGCGCGCCTGGAATACTATGTTGGCCGCAATCAATTCATTACGGTTGCCGGGTTCTACAAGGAGCTGGAAAACCCGATCGAGGAATTCCAGTTCTCGACGTCGAGCTTCGTGTTTGAAACCACATTTATCAACTCGCCAAAGGCTGAACTCTACGGCACAGAGCTTGAGTATCGCATCAATTTTGCGATGCCGATGGATAATTCATGGTTCAATGACCGCGACTGGCTGTTCTCCGCGAATTATACCTATACCGCGTCGGAGATTCTTGCCGAGGCGAGCGACCTGATTTTCGAGCATGTATCTGGCCAGTTTGTCAGCGCTGAGGACTTTGCGATTGACGGCGCCAAGTTGCAGGGTACGCCTGAAAACATCCTCAACCTGCAATTTGGTTGGGAAAGCGACATGGATCAGGCGACCTTGCTTTTGGGCTGGGTTGATGAGCGCATCCTGCAGCGCGGGTCTGCGTTTAGCGGATTGCCAGATCTGATTGAGGATCCAGGCGTCCAACTTGATCTGGTTTATCGCCGCAACTTCGTCGTGCGTGACAAGGAAATCACGCTTGGTATCAGCGGTCGCAACCTGCTGGATGTGGATCACGAAGAATTCCAGCTGAATGATGGTGATGTCGGGCGCACGGAGTTCAACTCCTTTGCGCGCGGAACCAGCGTCTCAGCCAGCCTGTCGGCGAAATTCTAATCTATCAAAGTCGGTCAGAGCCCAGTTTGGGTTTTGGCTGTCTTGAATTGAATTAAGTTGTTCGAGTGGTTCAATCGGCGCAAGTCTTACCAAGCATGTGCCGATTGGACTGTTCGAATTTGAAGTTTTTATAGGCCTTTGCTGTTTGCAATGGGCCTAAATACGGCGTTTGAGTGATAGATTGCAGTTATTTGCTGGAAAGGAATGCGCGTTAAGCTGGTTCGATGAGTAGAACGGATACTTTCAAGGGGTTTCAGGAACGCCTTGCGCACGCCGAGCCAATGGGTCGATTGGTGGCCGAGTGCTTGCTGGTCGTGCTTCTGGCATTCGCTCTGGCGCGTGTGGTCTGGCTTGTGGCGGCGCCGTCGCAGAATGTTGCCAAGTTCGTTGAGCGCCCATTGCCGAAAATGTTGGGCATGGCATCTGGCGATACCGGCATGGTCCAGGCTGACCGCAGTCTTCTGGTCAAGTTCAATCCATTCATCTCTGATGCGCCAGAATTCGAGCCTGACGCACCTGAAACCACACTCAATCTACAGCTGGCGGGCCTTCGGATGACGATCGAGGGACCAGGCAGCTCTGCGGTTATCGTGACGCCCAATGGTATGAGCGGTAGCTATATCGTCGGCGACGAGGTCCTGCCGGGCGTGCGCTTGGAGCATATTCGCTCCGACCGGGTAATTATCAGCCGCGATGGCGTGTCGGAGACCGTCATGCTGAGTGGGCGCGGTGACGGCTTGTCGGTTATCAGTGACGGGGCACAGGTTCCGCCTGCTGACGCAACTGATAATGTCGAAACAGTGCCAACCGGCCCGGTCGAGGGCTTTGTCACGGACCCAGGCGCCCTTTTTCAGCTTGTTTCAGCCCGTCCTGAAGAGCGCAGCGGCCGCCTTTATGGTTATCGGCTGGTGCAGATTGGGACAGATGAAGCCCTGGCTGCAGCCGGCCTAAAGAATGGCGATGTGCTATTGGAAGTTAACGGAACCCCTGTGGATCGTATAAAAGTCAATGAATTGATCGATGAAATTGGTGAAGACCAGGTCGCAAATTTACTGATCGAAAGAAACGGAAATACGCAATCTGTGCGTTTAAGGTTCAAGGAATAGGATTGCGTGATGAAAAAGTTTGCCCTCACGACTGCACTGGCGGCGGTGCTCAGCACCCCGGTCATGGCTGAAATGAACTCACCGCAGGCTGCGCGCCATGTGTTGAGTCTCAATGATGTCGAGATCACAGCCCTTATCGATGATGTCTCGATCATTACCGGCTATACGTTCATTCTGCATCCTGATGTTCGTCGCACCAAGGTTACGGTGATGTCGCAGTCCCCGATGAGTACTGACGAAGTGTTCCAGGTTTTCCTGTCGACCCTGCGGGTCCATGGCTTTGCCGCGATCCCGGCAGGCAAAGGCGTTTACCGTATCGTTCCTGAACAAGCTGCGATTGGTGAGGCGGGTCTTCGTAATTCAGGCGCCAATACATTCATGACCGAAGTGATCCGGCTGGATCGGTTCAGCGCGGTTGAGGCGGCGCAAATGGTCAAGCCTCTGGTCGATGCGCAGGGACAGGTTGTCGCCAATGCCAATTCGAATACGCTGGTCGTCGTCGACTATGCCTCCAATATGCCGCGCGTGCGGGAGCTCGTTGCCGGGCTTGATAATAGCGATAATTCGAAGGTTGAAACAATCCAGTTGCGCAATATCCCGGCGCGGGAAATGGAGGGTATTCTTTCAGACCTGCTCGGCGGGCGCGAAGATAGCCGAGCGGTGAATTTTGAGGTGTCGGCGTCAACATCAAGCAATGCGATTGTTATTCGTGGCGATGAAATCAGTGTCGCACGGGCGATGAGAGTAGCACTTGAGCTGGATGAATCCGATCCGGTTCGCGATACATTGCGCGTCATTCCGCTGGTCAATTCTGACGCATCGGAAATCGTTCCTATACTGGAAAAAGTCGGTCTGACGATGGCCTCCCAATCAGCGCCGTCCGAAGCGATCAGTGCTGGCGCTACAATTGCACATCACGAGCCAACAAACTCACTGGTTATCAGTGCACCGCCCGAAACACTGGTTGCCATGGAGCGGGTCGTTGAGGCGCTGGACCAGCGCCGCGCACAGGTTCTGGTTGAGGCAATTATTGTCGAGATGTCGGATGACACAGCTAGAGAGCTTGGTGTGCAATTCCTGCTGTCTGGAACCGGCGAGTCATCCGTGCCGTTCCTGAGCACCAATTTCTCTCGCTCCGCTCCAAACCTGCTGTCATTGGCCGGCGCAGTTGCAGACCCGAACGTCTTTGGCGGCACTAACCCGTTCACAACAAGCGCTGTGAATTCGCTGCTTGGCCTTGAGGGCGTCTCAGTTGGCGGTGGTGGCCGTGATGGCGATACGCTGTTTGGTGCGATCCTGACTGCGATTGAAAAGGATACAGAGTCCCGCGTCCTGTCCAAGCCGTTCAACATGACGCTCGACAATGGCACGTCCAGCCTGGTCGTTGGTCAGGAAATTCCCGTGACGACAGGCGAAGTTCTGGGCAGCGACAATTCCAATCCGTTTCGAACCGTTCAGCGCCAGCAGGTTGGTATTAAGCTGGATGTCACACCCCGCATTTCAGCCGACAATACCGTACGCCTTGATATCTATCAGGAAGTCTCAAGCATTGACGATCTGATCGGATCCGACGCGACAGACTTCATCACCAATACGCGTGAGATCACGACCAGCGTTCTGGCCGATGACCAGGACATCATCGTTATCGGTGGCCTGATTGAACAAACGGACCGGGTGGTAAACCAGAAAGTGCCCTTGCTGGGTGACATTCCTGTACTTGGCAATCTGTTCAAGTCCGAGGGCAAGGATGTTGGCCGTACCAATCTGATGGTCTTCATCAAGCCGACCATTGTGCGCAATCAGCAAGATGCCAACGCCGTCACGTCGCGCAATTACCGCTATATTCGCGCTGAGGAGATGTTGCGCGAGGACAATGAAGAGGCGTCATCCCTTGATGGCTTCATCAGCGAAGTGCTGGGGAGTGTGCCGCCCGTTCAGTAGGGGCTGACGGCACTGGCCCTAGCGGTATAGAGTAATCAAATGACAGCCAGTGCGCATTTATCCGACCTCAGCTACGCTTTTGCCCGCGACAAGGGCCTGGTCGTGCTGGAAAACGGCAATGGCCGGGTTCGGCTTGGGGTCAAGCCTGGCGCAGATCCGTTTTCGCTGATTGAGGCAAGGCGTGTGTTGCGCCAACCTTTGGAATTGCAGCCGCTCGACGCCCAGAAATTCGAGCAGGCCTTGACGGATCACTACGCGCGCGCCGAAGTCAGTGGTGACGAGGCCGAGGCCGCCATGGATGGGGCTGGAGGGCTCGCCAGCCTGGTCGAAAGCCTGCCGCAAACGGCTGACCTTCTTGACGGCGATGATGATGCACCGGTGATCAGGCTGATCAATGGCCTGATCTACGAGGCCGTCAATCGCCGCGCATCCGACGTTCATATTGAACCGCATGAAGACACACTGTCGGTTCGCTATCGTATCGATGGTGTCCTGCAGGAAGTGCTGACGCCAACGCGCAGGCTGGCAGCCCCGCTGACGAGCCGCATCAAGGTTATGGCGAGGCTGGATATTGCCGAAAAGCGAGTGCCTCAGGACGGCCGGATTTCGCTCTCTATCGGTGGCCGCAGCATTGACGTGCGGGTCTCAACACTCCCATCGCGCTATGGCGAGCGGGTGACGATGCGGCTGCTCGATACGCGCAATGCGCTGCTCGGCCTCGATGAGCTTGGTATGGACGTCGATACGCTTCAGCGGGTCAAGGCAATCCTGGCGCAACCCAATGGGATTACTCTGGTTACCGGACCGACCGGGTCGGGCAAGACGACAACGCTCTATTCAGCTCTATCGGTGCTGAATAATGGCGAGCGCAATGTGATGACGCTCGAGGATCCAATCGAATATGGTCTTGATGGCATCAGCCAGACGCAGATGCATCACAAGGTTGGGCTGACATTTGCCGCCACGTTGCGTGCGATCCTGCGACACGACCCCGATGTCGTGATGGTCGGCGAGATCCGCGATCTTGAGACGGCCAAAGTGGCGTTCGAGTTCGCCGCTACGGGACGGCCGGTCTTGTCGACTGTACACACCAATAGTGCGGCCGGTGCGATTCAGCGCCTGCGCGATATGGGAATTGAGCCCTACGTCCTGGCCGCAACGCTGCGCGCGGTGCTGGCGCAAAGACTGGTGCGTAAACTTTGTGATCATTGCAAATCGCCACATACGCCGAGCGCGGAAGAGCTCAGCATGTTCCGTTTGGCGCAGGATGCCGCGCAGGCCTTCTATCGCCCTAAAGGCTGCATGGCCTGCAATAATAGCGGCTATGACGGACGCCTCGGCGTTTATGAGCTGATCAATGTCAATGCATCGCTGCGTGAATTGATCCGCGATGATGCCTCTGAGGATGCGCTGCAAGCCAAGGCGTTTTCTGAGCATGACAGCCTGTTTCGCAACGCAGCCCGCTATGTGGTTGCCGGCCAGACCAGTGTTGAGGAAGTGCTTCGTGTTTGCCGCCGCGAGGAGGACACTTAGGTGTCGGTCTATGACTATGTTGCGATCGGCGCGGATGGTAAACGCCAGACCGGCATCATTACGGCTGACTCGCCGCGGGCAGCGCGCAAGGAATTACGCCTGCGTCAGCTTTCACCACTCGAGGTCAATGAAGCCAAGGAAAAATCCAAGACCAATGCGTTTCAGCGCGGCGGCTCAATTTCGAGTTCTGATCTGGTTCTGGTCACGCGCCAGCTCGCAATGTTGATTCAGGCGGGCAGTACGATTGAAGAAGCGATTGGCGCGATTGCCAATGAAGCGGAGCGTCCAGCAACACGGCGTGTGTTGCTGGGGATTCGCGGGCGTGTGCAGGAAGGCTATTCATTCGCCCAGGCCCTGCAACAATCGGGGCGCTCCTTTCCGTCCTATTATCAAGCCGTAGTTGCCGCCGGACAGACATCTGGGCGACTTGGCGATGTCATGGAACGACTTGCAACCCATCTGGAAAAGTCGCGCAAGCTGCAACGCAAATTACTATCAGCGCTGATCTATCCAGCGGTGCTCGCCACAGTCGCGCTGGTCGTGGTCGCGCTATTGATGATTTTTGTTGTGCCGGCGGTCGTAGAGCAGTTTGATACGGTTGGCGCAGACTTGCCGGCATTGACTGACGCAGTGATTGCGATTTCGAATTTCATGCGCAGCTGGGGCATGCTTGCGCTTGCTGGACTTGCCGCGTTGATCTGGTCGATGCGCCGCGTTTTCGCGCTACCAAATGTGCGTCTGGCCTTGGACAAGTTTGTGTTCAGGTTGCCGATTTTTGGCAAGCTCATGCGCACCGCGAATGCGACGCGGTTTGCGCGAACCTTCGCCACGCTGTCTGGCAGCGGTGCAACTGTGCCAGATGCCCTGATCGCGGCGCATGGATCGGTTGGCAGTGAAGTGTTCCGGCGGGCGATTGTCCAAATTCGCCGACAGGTCGAAGAAGGGGCCACATTGAACAGCGCAATGCGCAGTGCCAATGTCTTTCCGCCCATGCTGACGCATATGGTCGCGAGCGGTGAGCGCGGCAGCGACTTGTCAGCAATGATGGGCCGGGCCGCTGACTATATGGAAGAAGAATTGGACAGCAACGCGACCGTCGCGCTCGGTCTGGTGGAGCCCTTGCTGATCGTGCTTCTGGCGGGCGTTGTGGCGCTGATTGTTCTGGCCATAATGCTGCCCATACTACAGCTCAACACATTGGCGATTGGCGCCTGAGGAGATTGATCATGAAACGTCCTGCCCCCAAGAAACGCAAGCAGGAAGCCGGGTTCACCCTGACCGAAATCATGGTCGTTGTGTTCATCATCGGTCTGTTGTCGACGGTCGTTCTGTTCAATGTGATCGGGGCGCGTTCTCAATCTCAGGCCGATACAACGAAAATTCAAATAACAAGGATTGAAAGTGCAATCGACCAATTCTCGTTGAGTGCATATCGAATTCCGACCGAGGCGGAGGGGTTGGAAGCGCTCCTGGAAAAGCCCGATACTTGGCCAGAAAATTCAACATATCCGAAGAATGGCTTTATTCGCCGACTGCCTAAAGACGGTTGGAACCGCCCGTTCGTATATGAAGTGCCGGCACAGAAATCTCGATTTGAATACGACCTCTACTCTCTTGGCGCCGATGGCGAAGAGGGCGGCGAGGAGCTCGACGCCGATATCGGCAATTGGTGAGCGCCTGACCGATGCCTGCCATTCGCCGCCTGTCTCGCCAATCCGGCATGACCCTGACCGAGGTCATGATGGTGGTCTTCATTATCGGACTGGCGAGTTCACTCGTTGTCATGACAATGCCGAGCAGCCCCTCTGAAGAAGTGCGGACGGCGGAAGCATTTGCCACGGCTTTGGAGCAAGCACAGGACCGCGCAATCGTTAGTGGGCAGCCGGTTGGCTTGATACTAGATGAAGACGGATACCGATTTGCAGCGTGGTTCGGCGATAATTGGCAACCTATCCGCAGCGGTGAAGAAGCCTTTCCGCGAGGCCTGACGCTAAGATCGATGGAAGCTGAGACCCCTGACCTGCCGACAGGCTGGCCCAATTATATCTTCGACCCGACCGGCGCGCGGGAGAATGCGCATTTCGTCTTGCGGGGGCAGGGCGAAGAGATTGATCTCTTTGTGGAGGCGAGCGGTGATGTTCGGTTTGAAGCGAGATAAACGCAGCGCCGAGGCTGGTTTCAGCCTGGTCGAGACGGTTGCCGCAATGGGTATTCTGGCGCTTGCTGCTGTGCCGCTGATGCAGGTGGCGAGCGATTCTACACGTAATACTGGCGCGCTGGAAAACCGGCTGCTTGCGCGAACCGTTGCAGAGAACATTCTTTCTGAATTCATGGCTGACCCAGAACTACAAGATGCTGGCATTAGAAGCGGTCAGGAGACACAGCTCGGTCGGGCTTATGATTGGAAGATTCTGATCGGGCCGGTGACGGATGGCCAGTTACAACAGTTTCAGGTCAGCGTCAGGCGTGGTGGGGACGCGCAAATCCTGGCGTCTCTCAGCAGTCTGAAAGCTGTGACGCGCGCCATTGTTCCCGTTGAGCCAGATGGCGGAGCCCCGTCATGAGGCGGCGGGTATCTTCCCAAGCTGGTTTCAGCCTCGCAGAGACCATGGTCGCGCTGTTCATTCTGTCGCTTGTATCAGCGGCAGGATCGGGACTCCTGTTTGGGGCGACCAGCACAAGTCGGCAGCTTGGCGAACGTGATGGCATTGTTCGCCAGATAGATCTGGCACAGGCCATGATACGCAATGATCTGTCAGAGCTGAGCCCACGCGGTATTCAGCCAGATGATGGATTTGGCCGCGTCGGTAACCTGTTCGGTCAACCACGCGCCGGAGACGGCGAAGTTTTGTCTTTCGTACGCTCAGGATGGATCAACCCGGCAGGCTTTTCGCAGCGCAGTGATTTGCAGGCCGTTCGCTATGAGATCGACCGCGGCGACCTGATCCGGATTGCCAGTCTGCGCCCAGACCGGGTCAATTCGACTCCAGAAACGCGGCGGGTGCTCCTATCCGGTGTGGTTCAGGTCAATACGCGCTTCCAACGCGGCGGTGTGTGGTCGCCCGACTGGATTGGAGACGCCGGACAGGCGCTCAGCGTGCTTCCCAATCTGATAGAACTGGATATCCGGTTTGAAGATGAGACGTCGCTGAGAATTGTTGCTTTGGCGGGGCAGATATCATGAGGCAAACCGTCCGATCTTCAGAGCGTGGTGCCGCATTGATCACGGTATTGCTGATTATCGCGGCAATGTCTGTTGTGGCGGTTGGCCTGACCCAGATCGTCAGTCAGGCAACACAGCGTGCGCGGTTGCTTGATGCGCAAGCGCAGCTTCGTTTTCATGCTGTGTCGGCGGAGCAGGTTGCTATTTCTCACTTAGGTGGACTGATTGCTCAGGTTGGAGGGCGCCTCAGCGAGGTGACGCCTGGATTGGGCGAGGCGCAGATATTTCCGATCGAAGGCGGTCAGGTCACGGTCGTTGCGCGTGATGCCAGTAATTGTTTCAACGTGAATTCGCTCGTTCTGGGGCGCCCTGAAACCGAGCTGACCGGGGAAGACAAGGCAATCGTAGATTTTCGCGAGATGGTTGAGGAGGCCGGGTTTGACCCTGGTGAGGCAAGTGCGCTCACATCCGCGCTTGTCGACTGGATGGATAGCGACAATGTTCCAGGTCCTTCGGGGGCTGAGGACGCCTTCTATCTTGGCGAGCTGCCAGCCTATCGGACGTCCGGACAACCGTTGGCTGATTTGAGTGAGCTGCGCGCCATTCGCGGCTTCCATGGCGCGCCGATACAGGCGCTGGAACCGCTTATCTGTGTGCGAGAGGTGCCGGTTGCGCCAACGCGGCCAAGCTTGAATATCAATACGCTCCAGCCCGAACAGGCACCTTTGCTGGTGCTGGCTTTTTCGGGTGCGCTGCGGATTGACGAAGCGCGCCGCGTGATTGCCGCGCGGCCAACCGGCGGGTGGCCCGAGCTGGAGGCGTTTCTAGAAGAACCCGAAATTGCCAATATAGCGCCGGATTCAAGACGCCTGGAAATGCTGTCGACAGTGTCGAGATATATGGAAGTCCGGGCCGATGTAGCGTATCGCGGACAGACAATGAGTCTCAAGATTCTTCTGGAAGCCCAACCGGGCGAGAATGTCAGAACGCTGCGCAGGGAGCGAATTGGATAGTCATGGCGGACGTCTACGCGCTTCTTCAGGACGATGGGGCTTTGCTCTATGCCCGCCCGCGTGGCAATCGCTGGGAGGTGTCCGAGCGTCGCCCGGATGTCGGCGCGCACGGCCGGAAGCTTTGTGTGTTTGTCCCCGGTGAAGACGTGTTGGGGCTTCAGGCGGTCATTCCTGCGCGAAATGAAAATGAAGCGCGCAAGGCCGCTCCGTTCCTTGTTGAGGACGAGGTCGCTGAGCCGGTTGAAAGCCTGCATG
>CAYGKE010000051.1:0-20270 GCA_964350465.1 uncultured Hyphomonas sp. | reverse complement strand
GGCGGGGGAGGTGGCCCATCGGCGCGGTCACGCTTAGAGCCAGTGACGACAATCTCCGAGACGGCTTCGTCGCTATCGCCCGGCGCGGCTGAACCGCTCGTTGGCGGCGTTGTGCAGCTGGCCAGGACAAAACCAGCCAGCGCCAATAGACCTGATAGTGTTGAATGTTTCACGGTCGCGTCTCCCTCGCTGCTAAGCTGAGTGAAGCGAGTTTTTACGGCGCAATCAAGGCACTAGTCAGACTGGTCATCAGGTAGCGGGGCGATCTTAAGTCCGGTAATCTGGTTTCGCTTCTTGCGGATGACGTCGAAGCGATGACCATGAAAAGCGAATCTCTGGCCGGGCTCGGGTATGGTCTGGGCCTCATGGATCACCAGTCCAGCTACTGTTACAGCTTCATCGTCTGGTAGCACCCATCCTGTCGCACGGTTGAGGTCACGTATCGTCACCCAGCCTTCGACATAGAGCGACCCATCCTCCTGAGTGCGGACGCCCTGAATGGTGACGTCGTGCTCGTCGCGAATATCGCCGACAATTTCCTCCAGAATGTCTTCCAGCGTGACCAGGCCCTGTAGTTCTCCATATTCGTCAACCACTAGCGCGAAGTGACTGCGTCTTTTCAGGAACAGATCGAGCTGGTCCTCGGCCCATGTTGTCTCTGGCACGAACCAGGGATCACGACAGATATCGAGCACATCCAGTTTGCTGATGTCGCCAACCGACACCACCTCACGGAGCAGGTCTTTGACGTGCAGAACACCAACGATCTCTTCCTTGTCACCCTGGAAAAGTGGCAGGCGGGTATGCGGGCTGGCCAGCGCCTTGCGCACAATGCTTGCGGATGGCTGATCGGCATCAATCATCACGATATTCTTGCGATGTATCATGACTTCTTCAAGCGTCATGTCCTTCAGGTCGAGGGCCCCGACAAGACGGTGTCTGTTCCTTGCGTCGATACTTTCCTCTGAGTGATGCAAATCAATCGCGCCGCGAATTTCCTCTTCGGCGGAAGCGCCGTCATCCGGCGGCTTTACACCAATAATCTTCAGCGTGAGGTTCACGATGCCTTGAATACCAATAACGATCCATGCAACGCCCGCGACGAGCCAACTGATGGGCCGCGAGACGCTGCGCGCCATATTATCAGGTCTTGTGATGGCATAAGTCTTCGGCAGAACCTCGGCGAACACCAGGACCAGAACCGTCATCACGCCGGTTGCGATCGCCACGCCTAGCGGCCCCGGTATCAGGCTTACGAAAAGACTGGTTGCGAGCGCTGAGGCGAGAATATTCACGAGATTGTTGCCGAGCAGGATCGCGCCAATCAGGCGTTCGCGGTCGGCGATTAGCTTATTGACCAGACTGGCCCGCGGGTCGCCGTCCTTTTCGAGCTGGTGCATGCGGGCGCGGCTGGCCGCCGTCAGCGCCGTTTCGGAGCCGGAGAAAAAAGCCGACATCCCGATCAGGACCACAATCGCAATAAGTGTGCCGATAATCATCAGCGGTTCGAAAGCTCCTCAGCTAGGAATTGCGCAACATCGGAACGATCCGCGTCTGGATAGATGAATGACTTGCCAAGCCCGCGGGCAAGGATCAGCGGCACGCGGCCGGCCCGCACTTTCTTGTCTTGCATCATTGCCCCTGCCAGTGTCTCGGCGACATAGGGTCCGCCCGGCAGTTTTGAAAGGTCCGGCTGCAGTCCGCCGGTGCGCAGGATGGCTGAGGCGCGCTCAACATCCTGACCGCTCATCAGGCCAAGCCGCGCCGAATAGCGCAGCGCCAGCGCCATGCCTGTGCCAACCGCTTCGCCGTGCAGAAGTGATGGGCCGTAATTGTTCGCGGCCTCCAGCGTATGGCCAAATGTGTGGCCGAGATTGAGCAGTGCGCGAACGCCCCCTTCGCGCTCATCCAGCGCCACGACCCGGGCCTTGGAACGGCAGGAGACGGCGACGGCATGGGCGATGGCTTCGGGCTGCAGCGCGATAACCCCCGGTCCGTTCTGCTCGAGCCAGTCAATGAAGTCTGCATCATCAATCAGGCCGTATTTGACGATTTCGGCATAACCGGCGCGGCACTGGCGCTCGGGCAGAGTTTCAAGAAGCTGTGTATCGGCGACAACCAGTTTGGGTTGATAAAAAGCGCCGATCAGGTTCTTGCCATGGCTGGTATTGATCGCGGTTTTCCCGCCTACTGAACTGTCGACCTGTGCCAGCAATGTCGTTGGCACTTGAACCAGGCTCATGCCGCGCTTCATCAGGGCTGCGGCAAGTCCGCCAAGGTCGCCGACAACCCCGCCGCCAAAGGCAATCAGGACATCGTCGCGCCCGGCGCCCTCATCCAGTAACCAGTTCAGGACCAGACCAAGCTGGTCCCATGACTTGCTGCTCTCGCCTGCAGGCACAGTGAAAGTCGAGGCGGTGATCCCGCTTGCCTTCAGGCCAGCCAGCAGAGTGTCCCCGTGTAGCTTGCCGACAGTCTCATCTGTCAGAACGAAAGCTCGCGCTTGTTTAATGATAGGCGAGAGCCTCGTCCCGATACCGCGCAGCAAGCCGTGCCCGATGACAATGTCATAGCTGCGCTCGCCAAGTCCGACGGTTACAAGTGTTGGGTCCGCTGTCTTAGTCATTGCCGTGAGGAGACCAGTTCTCGAGCGCTTCACGGATTGCCAGCACTGTCTTTGAATGCGGGCCTTCAACACTGGTGACCACAATGTCGGCCTCGGCATAGACGGGCTCTCGGGCAACCAGCAAGTCAGACAGAACGCCTTTCGGGTTGTCGGCTTTCAGGAGTGGCCGGTGGCCACGTCTTGAAACCCGCTTCCAAAGCGTTTCAAGGTCGGCATTGAGCCAGATGGTCACGGCTTTTTCGCGCAGCATATCGCGCGTTTCGGCATTCATATAGGCACCGCCACCGGTCGCCAGCACATGCGGCGGCCCGGATAATAGTCGTTCCAGCACGCGCTGTTCGCCGCGCCGAAACTCAGTTTCGCCATGCAGACTGAAAATATCTGCAACCGAAAGGCCGGCCGCTTTTTCGATCTCTTCATCGCTGTCAAAGAATGGGCGACCCAGTGAATTGGCCAATCTGCGGCCCACAGTCGACTTGCCAGCCCCCATCAGGCCGACCAGCGCAATTGTACGCTGTGCCCAGGGCGCCTCAATTCTGCCGGTATTTTTAGTCTGACTTCTCTCTTCAGTCATGGTCTTTTCGCGGTTGCAAAACTTGTCCTATACAGGCTTTCGGATTCGGGCAATCGACGACCATGTCAAAAGAGTTCTTCGAAAGGCACTTTGAAAATGCGCAAATGGCTTATCATTCTACTCGTCCTGGCTGGGGCGGTCCTTGCTGTCTTGTGGTGGCTTGGCAGCTCTCTCGACGCAGATAAGCCCGAACCCGGCGAGGTTCGCATGGAGATCGAGAATGTTCTTTAAGTCAGCGCTGATTGCGCTTTGCTCCAGCTTCGCGCTTGTCGGTATTGCTGACGCGCAGGTTGAGTCTGAAGGCATGGCCGATCTTGATGCCTGGGGCACGCGGCTGCAGGAAGCTGGCGCGCGGGAATTTCCAAGTACGCTGTGGACCGGCTCTGACGCCGAAGCGCTTTTGGCCCGGCTGGAAGCGGTTCGCACCGATGCGCTGACAGCATCCGAACGATTGCTTCTGCGCCGCGTGCTATTGTCACCAGCAAGGCGCCCGACCGGGGCCAAGGCTGATGAGTTGCTCGCTCAGCGCACGCGTCTGCTGGTCGAACTTGGCGAAGCTGACGCCGCTGCCGCACTTGCCCCGCGACTGGAAACCGTGCCCGGCGCCCTCGACGGTGAAGCGATTGGCGTTGATCTCGATCTCGCCCGCGGCAATGAGGCTTCGGCATGTGGCACGCTCGATGGAACCGTTCCCGATGGCCTGTTCTGGCTCAAACTGCGCGCGGTTTGCGCCGTTCTGCGCGGTAATTATTCCGGTGCCGAGCTTGCCGTTGAACTCGCTTCGGTTCGCGGCATGGACGACCCGTGGTTTGTCTCGGCGATCTTTGCAGCTTCGGGTGATAGCCCTGAACCCCCGCCGGCGAAGTTCGATTCCGGCCTGAATATCGCGCTGTCAGCCACCGCCGAACTCGACACATCCGCAATTACCTTGTCAGGCTCGCGGCCGGACCTGACAGCGATCACGGCGCAGCGCCCGGACTTGCCGCTGGAGCTGCGCGCCCGGCTTGCCCGGATGGCTTCAGAAGCCGAGCTGCTCGAAGTCGCCGATTGGCGGAAAATCCTGTTCGAGCGCCTCGACAAGGAAGACTCTGTGCCCGAAGGGGCGATTGAGGAAACGCTGGCTGTCCTCGACGATCTTGGCGCCTCGACCGGACAGAAGGCTGAAAAACTCGCCGAAACACTGAGCATTGCAGCTGAAGAGCCACTGCCTGTTTACGCGTCCTTGGCGCGCCTTTTTGCTGCCGATCTCGACACCCTTCCGAATAGCGAAATGACCTCGCCTTATGCCTTGATATTCGCCAAGGCAGCTCTGGTTGCAGGCAATGTTGATCTCGCACGGCGGTGGATCGAAACGGTCGACTTCGCCAGCGTCGCGGCGCCGTCATCATTTGAGGTGGCAGAGCTTGAAGCGATGGAGATGGTGCTGCGCGGTGATGCCTCGGCAAGCCGCCAGCTCGGCGTACAAAAGCGCCTGATCGCCTCGCTTCTGACCAATGAAGACGAAGCTGCGGCGCGCACGCTGCTATCGGCCTGGACCGGACTTGGCCTCGGATTGGGGCATGAGGCACGGGCCTTCCTTCTTACAGCTGAGCCGTCAGAACCGACGATTGAGCCAAACACGCTACTGGCTGTTCGCGCTGCTGCGCAGGCCGGCGCGATTGGCGAGGCGGCCCTGATGATCCTGGCCGAAACAGCGGGCAACCCGGGGGCGTTGTCGGAGCCTGATCTCGCCTCTGTTCTGGATATCCTGGTCGATCTCGGCGCTGAGGATATTGCAGCCAGCCTGGCCATAGAGGCGAGCCAGATCTGGCAAAATTAGGCCTGGTCAAGCGCCGGCATCCGCGTGGCCGGATTGGCGGCGCGGGTCAGTCATGGTTCAAGGCAGGCTCAGTTGTGGGGTCAGTGGGGGGCAATACCGGGTCAGTGCAGGAGATCAGTGCGGGCCGGCCTAAGAACTGTCCTGCACCGCCGGCGCCTGGCGCAGGACAAGCCGCACCCAGACATAGCGGATCAGGCAGCCGGTGCGTTCCCAGACCCAGGTCACGGCGCGCTCAATCGGGGAGAGATGCTGCGTGCCGGAGGCATCCTGGCAACAATCAAGATGCGGCCTTGGCACCCGCGCCTGCCGGTACATCCATGCGCGCAAGTCATGCCGGTCATCGGAGACCAGGTGCACGCTAACATGGCCGCTGGTCTCGATCGTGTAGATGACACCGCGCCCTGTCGTCTCGCACCAGCCGCGCAGCCAGAATAGCTGCCACCAGATCCACGGCCAGTACAAGACCGGGACATGGCCATAATCAGCGGGATTGAAACGGATCTCCATTGGCGCGCAGTGTAAGGGCAATTCAGGGGTGTCGGATAAGTTACGCCAATCCTGTGCGGTCATTGGCCCCGCAGCGGGATCGAGGAGGGCAATGTCTGCTCTAGGCCGAGGAGGCGGCATTAGTGGGAGGTTTAAAACCGATACTCGAAATTCTTCCATCTTGCGGTTAGAACGGAGTTCATGAGTCAGATTACATCTCTCTATGTTCACAAGGTGCTGAGTCAGGTTTCTGATGGCGTTGCAACCGCGGACTTGCTGGCACGCTTGGGGATGCGCCCGGATGCGCCCATCGATCCAAAGAAGATGGTGCCGTCAGATGCGTATTACGATTTTTTCGCAGAACTCTCCGTCCGTGACCCGCAGGGCCTGTCCTTGCCGCTTCGGATTGGCGCTGCCATGCGGAGCGACGAGTATGGCGCTTTTGGTCTTGCGTGGAAATCCGCGCCCAATTTGCGGGGCTCTTATGTCCGTTCAGAACGCTACGGGCACGTGCTTGGCAGCGCCGAGTCGTACACGCTTGAGAAAACCAATGATGGATGGTTTTTCAATCTCGATAAAGCCGGTGATGGCCGTCTCGGCATGCTGCTTTCAAACGAAGCCAGCATGTCTGCGGTTGATGTGATCAGTAAAGAGGTGAGCACCGCAGACTTCATGCCGATTGCAATTTTTCTGAAACATGCCGCGCGGGGCGACGTATCCGTGTATGAAGATCATTTTGGGTGCCCAGTTCACTTTGAGTCTGGACGCGACGCCCTCCTGGTCAGCGAAGAGAGCATGGATGCTCCGAACAAACTGGGCGATGAGACAATTGCCAGATTTTTTGATCAACACCTCGAACAGGAACTCGCATTGCTCAACAGCGATGATGGCCTCGAACATAGTGTGCGACGCGCTATAGCAAACGTCCTGAGTGAGGGCGTGCCGACGCTATCATTCATTGCATCGGAATTGGGGATCGGGAGTCGAACCTTGCAAAGACGGCTTTCAGACAACGGGCATTCGTTTCAGGGCGTTGTCGACATGGCGCGCAAAGATCTTGCACAACGATTGTTGCGTGAAACTGAGTACAGTCTCGCTGAAGTCGCTTTTCTGACCGGGTTCGCCGAGCAGAGCGGCTTTACCAGAGCGTTCAAACGCTGGGCGGGGCAGACCCCTCGCTCTTATCGTTTAGGTATGGCTTAACCGGAGACTGGGTTTGTCGCGTTCGGCCAAAAGTCTGGCACGCGCTGACAAGAGCTCGCGCCGCAATCCTCGTACATATCGACTTGCAGAAATCGAAAAGGAGCAAGTTGATGAATTTCCTGCGCAAAAAGAAAGACCTGACCCTCGTGCTGGGCGGCACAGGTAAAACCGGGCGACGGGTGGTCGAACGCCTTAAAGCCAAAGGCCGTAATGTTCGTGTTGGGTCGCGCTCAGCCGTCCCATCCTTCGACTGGGACAACGAAAAGAGCTGGGATAATAGCCTTGAAGGGGTCACGAGCGTTTACATCACCTACACACCTGACCTTGCCATGCCAGGCGCGACAGATGCGATCCAGGCTTTCGTAAACAAAGCAAAACGGGCCGGCGTCAAACGTCTGGTTCTGTTGTCGGGTCGCGGTGAACCAGAGGCGCAAGCCTGCGAGAAGATCATTCAGGAGAGTGGACTCGAGTGGACGATTGTTCGTGCAAGCTGGTTTAATCAGAACTTCTCCGAAGGTGCATTTATCGACATGGTACTGAGCGGTGCGATTACACTGCCTGCCGGAGACCAGGTCGAGCCTTTCGTGGATGCTGATGACATTGCGGATGTCGCTGTCGCCGCGTTGACGCAAGACCACCACAAGGGCGAAGTCTATGAAGTCACAGGGCCCCGCTTGATGTCTATCGCTGATATCGCCGCAGACCTGTCGCGCGCCATTGGCCGTGAGATTGCCTACGTCAATCTCCCGCATGACGGATTTGTCACGGAAGTTGAGAATTCTGGCGCGCCAAAAGAGGTGGTCTGGATGCTCGACTACCTGTTCGCGACGGTCCTGGATGGACGGAATGCCCACCTGACTGATGGCGTTCAGCGCGCGCTTGGCCGTCCACCCAAGGATTTTGCCGACTATGCGCGCGAAGTCGCGGCAACTGGTGTCTGGAGGGTAGCGGCATGAAACACGTTGTCACAAGACTCGTTTTGATAGGGTCAGGAGCAGTGCTCGGCTTGATCGGCGGCGCGCTTATGATTTCACCAAAGGCATTCCTCGAAATGAGTCATGTTTTCGTTGAAAGTGATCCGGGTTTGATGTCCGAACTCGCGGCACCAGGCGGCCTTCTAATAGTGACCGGGGCAGTGATGTTGATTGGGGCGGTTAAGCTCCGCTTCGCCAGTCTGGCTCTTGCACTTGGCGCGGTCGTTTATGGCAGCTACGGTATTGGACGCGTCGTGAGTATGATGCTTCACGGGCTTCCATCGCAGTCTTTGGTCTCCGCCACAATCATTGAGTTTGCGATTGCCGCAGTGTTGAGCGGTCTCTGGCTGACAGCACGGCTCAAGCACACAGAGTTCGAGATCAATCCTCACCTCGTTCAGGTGAAAAACTAACGCAACCGAGCGAGGGCAGAATATCGCCCTCGCTCAACCTTTAATCCTATTTCATTCTCACCGGAGTCCAAAACCATGACCTATGAATGGCCACTTTACTTTTGCCTGTTTCTTGCGCTCTGGAGCGCTGTTATTGGAGGCGTATTCTCAGCCTTCTCCGAATTCATAATGTCCGCATTGCTAAGAACTGCGCCAGCGGGCGGAATAGAGGCGATGCAGCATATCAACCGAACCGTGATCAAAAACCAATTCGTTGCCGGCATTCTATTAATCGCGCCGTTTTCAGTCTTTTTTGCTGTATACAGTCTGACTGTTTTTGAAGGAACGGCGCTCGCGACGCTGATCCTTGCGCCGATCGTCTATCTGCCGACGGTCTTTCTCATGACGATACTTGGCAATGTGCCGATGAACAACAAGCTCGAACGTCTCGACCATACCTCAGCAGAAGCCGAAGCCTATTGGGTTAAGTATGGCCGTGACTGGACCCGGCTCAACCACGTACGGTCCCTGGGAAGTGTTCTCACGGCTGGCCTCTACATTGCCGCCGCAATCATGCTGATAACGAGCGGGCAGGTCTGACGGTCGGTGTGAGCTTTATCTGAGCGGCTTAAATTCGCGCCATTTAAGCCGCTCGTCAGCTCCGCTCCTGACCCAAGGCGGATAAGGCGCGGTCGCGCGTGGTCAGGTCAGATTGCTAGCGGCCTCATTCACGGCAATCGCGAAGATACCAAGAACGAAAAACATAACGATGACCCAACTGGTGGCGAGCGCCAGAACCCGTTCAATCGGCAAGTTCCGGCTGGGTTTGAATGCCCCGGAATTCCAGGCCGAGATGTGTTCGGCAACGTCCTTGATGACGCGGTTACATTTATAGAAATAGCAATGCGCCATTTCGAGATTCCACCACGCCTCCGGTGCGATGAAGAAGCGCCGCCGCTTGGTCATCGCATTGGCTGTGCGCCGCGCAGTGATCCGGTTGGCCATGGTCCAGGTCATCTTCTCACTGCCAAACACCAGGCCTGAGCCTCGTAGCCACATGCTGAGCATGTAAGCGCTGCCAACCATCACCACGATGATCGGCATGAAGAAGACAATGCTGGCGGAGGCGATCACGAACAGGGCCTCGCCAAGGCGGGTGGCAACCGCGCCGTTCACCGTCGCCGGGTCGAGCGGCGACATCGCCAGCGCCGGATCCGCAAACATGTTCCAGACCGTGCGCGGAATATGCGACAGCCCGTTCATGAAGGCGGCGAACCGGTCCGGGCTATTGTCTGGCGACAAGCCGATCACATTGATCAGGTTCTGGAATGTCAGAAAGATACCAACCACAAGTCCGAGCAGCACCGCAAAGCCGAAGAAGATCGCCGCTGTCAGCAAGAGGGTCTGCACAAGCCAGGTGATGAACCCGAATATGCGAAGGTGCAGGCCCGCTTCATCGCCGGGTGTGTGGTAGCAGAGATAGCGCGCCGGTGTCTCGCCGATTTCATCGGGGTCGTACTTGCCCGGCAGGCGTGAGCGCAGGGCGTCCACTTCCTTGCCGACGCGCTTCAGAAAGCGGTGCGGCAGGCTGATCAGCAACAGCCAGTAGACCGCAATCGGGACGAGGACTTGCAGGGTTCCGTCTGACAGGCGGACGGCTTGCCTGAGATCAGGATCAGCGGAGAAAAACTGGATATAGTAATAGGTCAGCATCGCCGCGACGGCGACCCAGTACAGGACCGAGCGACCGAAGCGCACGGTGCGGGCATTGGCTTTCTCGCGCGCGGATTTGCCCTTCAGGCCTTCCTTGCTCTTGCGCCGTGGCAAATAAAACGTCACCAGCCAGAACACCACAATGGGCCATAACAGGTGGATGAAATTGCCAAGGCCGAGGCTCTGAATCCATGGCGTCAGGGTCAGGAAGCCCATACCGACCAGGCCAGCAATGCGCAGCACCCAGATCAGGATCTGTGTCGAGACCAAGCCAAGCGCGCGCTTTTCAAAGCGCACAAACGGGCTGCCAAATGTGATCACACCATCTGGCCGGGGGATTTCATTCGGGCGGTCGTCGCGTATGCCGCGCGACTGTTTGCAGACCGGGCACTTGTCCTCGTGCGAGATCTCCATCTCGATATCGCCAAGCAACGGCTCATAATAATTGTACGACTTGTCCCAGAGGTTCATGGCGAGCCGCGCAACTGTGCCGCCATGGCTGTGACCCACAACGAAAATGCCGCCATCATAGTGATCACGGATCGCGCTTTCGAGATCATTGGCACCGTCAAATTGCTGGATCAGATCGCTCTCGATCCGGCGCTTCAGATTGATTGCCGCAATCCGGCGCTCATCATGACTGTTCCCGCCGGACCAGTTGTATTGCTCATGATCGACTTTTTCGAACGTGACGCCTTCGTCTTGCAAGTACGCAGACAGACGATTGACGAACGGGGCGCTGGGGTCATCTGCATCGAGATTTTCGTGCCAGTCATCCCAGGCCGCTTCGTGCGCAAACGTGCCGTGAACGGTATAGACCTTGATGCGGCGTCGGCGCTCTCCGGCTGATTCTACGCTACTCATCACATTCCCTCGCCGCTATTATGTAGGATTTGTAACCTACATAAGCGCTGTCGTGCTAGGGGGGAAAAGCTGCGGTGGGCTGCGCGAGGCTGACACGATCAGCCCCGCCAGGCCTGCTGCCTAAAGGTCTGTAAGGTTCGGCACCGTGCCCTCCGCGCCCATCCACGCCTCGTCGAAGAGACGCCGCGCATAGGCTTCCGAGGCCGTCTCGCCTTTGGCCTTATAGGTCTCGGCCAGACCGTATAGCGCATAGGCATTGTTTGGCGCATCAATCAGGGTCTTGAAGAATTCCCGCTCGGCGCGGTCATACTGGCCGTCCAGCAGCAGATAAGCCCCGAGGGTCTGGCGCGTCGGATAATACCACCAGGCCGGTTCGAAATACGGGATCTGCTTGTGCAGGTCAGCGGCCTCGTCGAGCTTCGCAACCGCACCCTCGAGATTGCCATCGGCGAGTTTGATCCGGCCCTTAAGCGTCAGAAGCGCCACATTCGCGGTGCCGGCGAGCGGCATGCCGACAGCGGCATAGGCCTCTGGCACGTCCTGTTCTGCCAGCGCGGCAAGTTGCGCGGCCTCATGCCGGGCGCTGTCTATCTCGCCGTGCCGCGCGAACACGGTGCCGCGGGCATAATGCCAGGCGATGCGCATATAGACATGCGCCTCAGCCGGTTCAGGATAATTCAGAACAGATGCGTCCTTGCCGAATTGCAGCTGCGCGAACAGTTCCGACGCGGCGATATGTTCGGCGAAAGGCGCACCCGTGCTAGGGTCGAGCTGGGCGATCTGAGCCAGCTTTGCTGCCATCTCCAGCGCGGTCTCTTCATTGCCTGCCAATTGCGAATTGGCGACCACGAAATGGACATTGTGAGGGTAATACACCGCGCCGTAGAAGGCGGCATTGTCGCTACCGGCGATATAGGCCTCGTCGGCTGCGATTGCCTTGATGTTGGCGGTGTGAGACTTCTTCCATCGGCCAAGCTTGAGATAGATGTGCGACGGCATGTGAACCAGATGGCCGATGCCGAGTGATTGCTCATAGAGACGGTCGGCATAGCCTTCAGCCCGGAACGGATCGACTGAGGCCTCGGTCGCGTGAATGTAGAGATGGATGGCGGGGGCAAATTCGGGATCAAGATCAAGCGCTGTTTCAAGCATCTCGATTGTCCGGGCCGTACGCCCTTTCGGGACACGGGCCCCGGCCTGCCAATAGTCCCAGGGCTGGGTGTCCATATTCGCCTCGGCGGCGAGCGACAGGATGAATTTGTCATCCGGGTAGGCGCGGGCGACCGCATCCATGGCGTCGGCATAGGCCTCGGCATTCTCGATACTGCGGCCAAGCTCGTCTGTGCTGTAGCGCGTGTCGATCGCCTGGATCAGGGCGGCTTGCTTGTCAGAGGCGGCCGCGATCGCGGCGAGGGCCTGATCGGCGGCCTCGCGTCCAGCGGCGCCGCGCGGGGCTTCAAACGGGGCGTTGATATTACTGCCAAAAGCAAGCGCTTCACCCCAATAGCACATCGCGCAGGCCGGATCGTCGGCTTGAGCCTGGCGGAAGGCAGCAATGGCCTCATCATGATTGAAATTGGCCATATGCGTGAGGCCAGTATCGAACCAGGTCTGCGCTTCTGGGTTATCTGCGCCGATTGGATAATGGAAGTGCGCCACGACCGTGTCCGGCAGGGCAAAGGGTTTGGCGAAATCGAAGCTCGCCTCAGCCGCCATATCCGCCGTCTGTTCAGGCGTGAGCGGCTTGGCTGGCGGCCCGCCGCAGCGGCTTTGCGACAGGATGAGTGGATCTATGAACGGTTCCGGGGCGGTCTGGCTGTCGCCATCTTCATTTGCGACACACGAAGCCAGAAGCGCGGCGCAAAGCGCCGTACCTGCCAGCCAATTTTGCTTGATACGCATCATCTCCCCTTTGCTTTTATTTTGGCGGGACAATAGCAAAAAATGCCGTTTCACGCCACTGAGGGCAGGCGGCGCGCGATTTCCTGTGTATGGCCTGTGGATAAGCCAATCGGACGCACCGTGCACATCTTGCGCTTTATCTTGCATTAAGACACTATATATAGTGATAATGCCTTTCTGCAGGGGAAATTTAAATGGCCGATGGACTGATCAAAACACCCGGGCTTTTGACGCCCAGTCACTCATACAAGCCGTTCCGGTATCCATGGGCGTATGAGTTCTGGAAGCTGCAACAGCAGGTCCACTGGCTGCCCGAAGAGGTGCCGCTTGGCGAGGACTGCAAGGACTGGGTCAACAAGCTCAATGACAAGGAGCGCAATCTGCTGACCCAGATTTTCCGCTTCTTTACGCAGTCGGACGTCGAAGTTGGCGCCAACTATATGGAAAACTATATGCCGCTCTTCAAACCGGTTGAAGTGCGCATGATGCTGGCCTCGTTCTCGAACATGGAGACGGTGCATATCGCCGCCTATGCGCTGCTGCTGGAAACCATCGGCATGCCGGATTCTGAATTCTCCGCCTTCATGGAGTATGAGGAAATGGCCGCCAAGCATGATTATCTCGGCCAGTTCGGGGTCGAGACCGAAGAGGATATCCTGACCTCGATGGCGGTCTTTGGCGGCTTTACCGAGGGGCTGCAACTATTTGCCTCTTTCGCGATGCTGATGAACTTCCCGCGCTTCAACAAGATGAAGGGCATGGGCCAGATCGTGACCTGGTCGATCCGGGATGAGAGCCTGCACTGCGAAGGCATGATGAAGATGTTCCATACTTTCGCGGCCGAGACCGGCGCGCTGACCAGCAAGGTCAAGAACCGTATCCGCGAGTCATGCGAGACGGTGGTTCAGCTTGAGGACAAATTCATCGAACTCGCTTTCGAAGCGGGCGAGGTCGAGGGCATGACACCGGACGATATCAAGCAATATATCCGCTATATCGCTGACTGGCGCATGGGGCAGCTGAAGCTGGATCCGATCTATGGCATCGAGAAACACCCGCTGCCATGGCTGACCGAGATCACCAATGGCGTTGAGCATGCCAATTTCTTCGAAGCGCGTGCGACGGAATATTCAAAAGGCGCAACCGCCGGCGACTGGCACGGCGATGCCGGGGTCTGGTCGATGTTTGACAAGCGTAAACCGCAGACTGTGCTCAACGGCTAAGCGACCACCGAGCACAAGTAGAGAGGGCGCTGGATTATTTGTCCGGCGCCCTTTTTGTTTTTGGGGGATGGGTAGGCCTAAGGCCGTCCAATACTCGTATAGGCGAAGCCGCGTTTGGCCATGTCTTCCGGTGAGTAGATATTGCGCAGGTCAACCACGACATCGCCCTTCAGCGTCTCCTTGACGCGGCCAAGATCGAGCGCGCGGAACTGGTCCCACTCTGTGACAATGACCATGGCGTCGGCATCTTCCAGCGCGCCATAGGCATTCTCGGCATAATGGATGCCGTCCATCAAATGCTTGGCTTCTTCCATCGCTTCGGGGTCATAGGCCTTGACCGTTGCCCCTGCCGCGATCAGCGCCGGGACAATATCGAGGCTCGGCGCGTCGCGCATGTCGTCTGTGTTCTGCTTGAAGGCGAGGCCGAGCACGCCGATCGTCTTGCCGGAGACATCACCGCCCATCGCCGCGATGATCTTGTCGGCCATCTTCTTCTTGCGCGCGGCATTGACCTCAACCACGGTATCGACAATGCGCACCGGGCTATCATGGTCATTCGCCGTCTTGGTCAGGGCGAGGGTATCTTTCGGGAAACAGGAGCCGCCATAGCCCGGGCCAGCATTCAGGAACTTGCCGCCGATACGGCCATCAAGGCCGATGCCGCGTGAGACTTCCTGGACATTCGCGCCAACTTTTTCACACAGGTCTGCCATCTCGTTGATGAAAGTGATCTTGACCGCAAGAAACGCATTGGCAGCATATTTGATCAGCTCGGAGGTGCGGCGCTCGGTATAGATGATCGGGGTCTGGTTGAGGAAGAGCGGGCGGTAAAGCTCGCCCATGACTTCCTTGGCGCGCTCATCATCCGTGCCAACAACCACGCGGTCAGGGATTTTGAAGTCCTTGATCGCTGCGCCTTCGCGCAGGAATTCCGGGTTGGAGACCACCGCGAAATCAGCGTCAGGATTGGTCTTGCGAATGATCGCCTCGACCTCGTCGCCAGTGCCGACCGGAACCGTTGACTTGGTGACGATCACGGTAAAGCCATTGATCAGGCCGGCAATCTCTTCGGCGGCGGCATAGACATAGGAGAGGTCAGCATGGCCATCGCCGCGCCGCGACGGTGTGCCAACGGCGATGAAGACGGCATCTGCGTCGGCGATCGCGTCCTTGGCCTGCGTGGTGAAGAACAGGCGCTCTTCCTTGACATTCTTCTCAACCAGATTTTCGAGGCCGGGCTCATAGATCGGCATGATGCCCTGATGCAGGCGCTCGATCTTACTGTCATCCTTGTCGACACAGGTGACGACATGGCCGAAATCGGCAAAACAGGCTCCACTCACCAGACCGACATAGCCTGTCCCAATCATTGTCACGCGCATTTATCAAAGACCTTTACTCAGTGCCCCGCAGAAGCCCGGACTGGTGCGATTTTTTCGCTAGCCGGTCAAGGCGTTGTAGGCCGCAAGTGCAGGATTTGGGCCATCAGAGCTGCCATTCTGATTGGTATGGAAGCTAGTATGGCAAGCGCAGACGAACCCGTAGTCCGCCCATTGGGCTGTCTTCGAGCCGGATATCGCCGCCATGCGCATGCGCGAAGTCACGCGCCAAAGTCAGCCCAAGGCCGGTGCCCGGAATGTTCTGCGTGCGGGCATCGTCGAGCCGGTGAAATGGACGGAAGGCTTCTTCACGCTCGGCGACCGGAATGCCGGGGCCATCATCGTCGATCAGGACTTCCGCCATTTTCGGACCCTTTACCAGACGCACTTCAGCGCGCGTGCCATAGCCGGTGGCATTACTGATAAGGTTTGCAAGCGTCCGCTTCAGCGCCATGGGTCGCGCGGTGATTGTAAGGGCGTCGTGGTCGATCAAGTGTGCGCCGTCGATCCGGTCGGTGATCGCTGCGACAGCGTGATCAAGGCGCAGCGAGCCTGACTTTTCGCCCTCCTCGCCGCTGGCAAAGGCGAGATATTCATCCAGCATGTTTGACATGTCATCGACATCGGAGCGCGCGCCGTCAATCTCGTTCGAGGCCTCCATCATGGCGAGCTGCAGCTTCAGGCGGGTCAGGGGTGTGCGCAGGTCGTGGCTAACCCCGGCGAGCATGGCAGTGCGTTGTTCGGTAAAAGAGGTCAGACGTTCGCGCATGTCGATGACGGCGCGGGCGGCATCGCGCACTTCGGTTGCGCCGGAAGGACGAAAATCCGGGATGTCGCGGCCGCGGCCAAAGGCCTTTGCCGCATCGGTGAGGCGAAGAATGGAACGAACCTGGTTGCGCAAGAATGCAAAGGCCAGGGCCAGCATGAACAGCGCCCCGAGCAGAACCCAGACGACCGTAAAGTGTGTGTTGGCCGCCAATGCGCGTTTTCTGTCGATAAGGACACGTGTGGTGGGCTCGCGGTCGGCAGTACGAAAGTCGAGCACGGTGCCCTTGCTGATGGTGCGAACCTCGACCGGCTCGGCAACAAAGGTCGCCAATTGCTGGCGCAGAACGCTGGCATAGCCGAACCTTTCATTGGCGCCGGACGGCCACTGCATGCCTTCCGGGGCATTGCAGTCAATCAGCAAGCCGAGCTGTTGTTCAAGCTGGTTTTGGGCACTTGGCTCCATGCCAGCCGGGCCGCAAGCGGTGATGACAAGACCGATCTCACGCGCGATGGATTGCGACAGTTTCTCGTTCACATCGCTGATATGTTCCTGATAATAATACAGCGTGGTGAAGGCAAAGATTGCCAGCACAGGAACCGCGACGAGTGCCGCGAGACGAGCATAAAGCCCGCGCGGGGTATAGTCGCGGAGCCGGAACCTGCTCATCTCAGCCGCGCTCAAGCATCATATTGGTGCGGTCCTTGTGGATGATGCGGTAGCCTGAGCGAACCAGCATAGCTTCGCAATCGCGCTGCCAGCGGGATGCGTGGCAGCATTCCATGACAATCGCAGCAGGATAGAGCGCGGCGGGGGCTGTCTCAAAAAACGGAAACAGAATGCCGTCCTCGAAGCCCTCAACATCGATCTTGAGCAGGTCGAGCTTGTCGGCGCTGGCGTCCTGCAACAGGTTCAGCATCGGGACGACAGGTACATCCAATGTCGGCACGCCTTCGACTTTGCGCGCTGACGCCTGGCCAGCAGATTCGGGAATGGACAGGGTTAAGGTTCCTGTCTCCGCGCCGAGCGCAGTCTGGTGCAGGTGAACCGAAAGCCGCTCGGTATGATCCGGATTGAGCGCGAAATTGGCCTGCATACGGGCGAACATTGCAGGTTGCGGCTCCGCCACGATGAGTGTCCCGCTTTGCATGATCGACGCGATATAGAGGCTGAAAATGCCGGCATTGCCGCCAATATCGAGGAACACGCCATTCTCAGGCGGCATATGCTCGGCGCAGAAGGCATATTCCTCGCGGGCGAAACGGCGCGGACTGAGCAAGGCCTTGACCTCGCTATTATTGCCGCTGTGATGCAGCCGCGCCCGGCCGCCATAGAGCGGCACGTCGAGCGGCCCGTCATTCAGGGCACGCACACCTTTCGCCATCAGCTTGCGAAACTGTCCGCGTCCTAGCGGCGTATTGCGCGACAGGCCCAGCAGCGCCGAAGTGACCGGGCCGGGCGTATAGGACACATGTTCTGCAATCTCGGTCATATCGGACTCTATAAGCGGCAAGCTTGGGGAAGGGTAGAGGAAAGCGCGGTGTCAGGAATTGAGCGTTCGCTGCATGGCCTGAATTGCGGCCTCGACCTGCTCATCATCCGCGCAAACGGCCAGCAGTGCGAGGCCATCGACCATGGTCAGCAGCATAGCGGCATCGGCCTTGGGATCGGCTGATATATCAGGTGAGAGCCGATCCTCGATCCACGCCAAAAAACCTGCAACAATTGCACTAGCGATTGACTTATAGGGTTCTTCATCGCGCGCAGCTGCTGCAATGACCTCGATCCAGACGCGCATAAAAGGCTGCATATCCGGGCTTCGGGTCAATTGCGCGGTTTTCACAAACAGGTCGGCCGGGCCGAGGTGCGCTCCGGCCGGGATAGCTGCCTCAAGCCCCAGGGTCAGGTTTGCAGCCAATCGTTCAAGCACCGCTGACAGGACATCGGTCTTATTCTTGAAATAGTAAAGCAACATGCGGTCGCTGATGCCGGCTGCTTCAGCCAGTTGCCGCAAGCTTGTCTGTGCCAGACCCGCCTTCAGGACATGGTCCTGCAAGGCCTCTATGACGGTTTCGCGCTGCTCACTACGTCGATTCATTTTTTGCTTGTAGCAGTCGCTACAATAATGTACATATGTAGCGGTCGCTACAGAAGGAAAATATCATGCCTGTCGGTTTGAAGTTGCCGAGAAGTACCAGGTTAAACAGGCACCAGCTCGTCATGAGTGCGATAATGGGGATTGCGCTTTGGTTGCTAGCGGCGATCATGCTGCGCTATTTCGGGCCAATGGGCGCTTATGATGGCCCGGCGCGACTGCTTATGTACGCACTGATCATCCCCGGCACATATCCGTTCCTATTACTCATAAAGAAAGTCGCTGCTTTGGGCCGAGATCAGATTGCTCTTGGTGTCGCGCTGGCAACGGGTGCGGCAGCATTATGTGATGGCATGGCGTTGGCCTGGGGCCCGGGGCTCTATGGCGCAACACCTGAATTGGTAGCAGGCGCCGGCGGGACAATCCTGTGGGGTGCGGGTGTCGCGATCATTCTTGGTTTCATCATGAACGCCTCTGAATAAAGTCACAATGGGAGAATAAAAATGTTGGCATTTCGAGCCCTCTTGCTGGTCCTGTTTACGGCCCTGCTCGTCTACACCGTGATCGTCGGTATTAATCACGGCTGGAACCTGATCCCGATCTTCTTCAATGACATGATGGCGATGACCTGGCCGGGGCAGTTCAATTTCGACTTTATGGGCTTTTTGATCCTGTCCGGACTATGGCTGGCCTGGCGTCACCATTTCACACCGACCGGGCTTTTACTCGGTCTGTTTGGCTTTTTCGGCGGTATTCTTTTCCTGTCAGCCTATTTGTTTGTTGCCAGCTTCAAGGCGAATGGCGACATCAAGGAGTTGATGCTTGGCGCGGCGCGGGCAAATGCCTAAGCCTCGGCAAAGGCCTTGAGGTTGCCAAAGAGGGTTTGCCAGCCAGATTTCGCACTGGCGGCTGATTTAGCCGTGACATTGCCGGTCAGGGCATCGCTGATGGCCAGGATACAACCGTCATCATCTGGCTTTATCGCCAGTTTCAGCATCGAGATTGTCGGCCCGCCCCAGTCCGGCGCCATATAGCCGACAAGGTAAATCGCCTCGCCGGGTATGACCATCTGGACACGGTACCATTCCAGCGCCAGCCCATCCGGCAGCGCCTCGACCAGGCCGCCGCCCGTGGTGGCAGACAAGGTCACGGTTGAGCCTTCGCCGAGGGCACGGAAGTCCGGCATCCACCAGTCATTGATCCTGTCTGTCATTAGCGACCAGACTGTTTCCGCGCTCGCCCGGATCGGCAATTCCAGATCGAAACGCGCTATCTCCGCGGGCGTTACAGTGAGTTCTTTCATGATCAGGTGTCTTTCGGTTCCAGCTGCATTTCAGCGAGCGATTTCAGGGCATTGGCGGAGGCGTTCAGGCCGTCAATATGTCGGCTAATCCATGGACTGCAGACCTGTTTGACCGGCTCTGGATTGAGTGTATTCCAGCGCTTTCGGCCTTCGCGCGTAACCCGGATCAGGTCAGCACTCGCTAGAATATCGATATGTTTGAGAACAGCCGTGCGGCCGATATCCGGAAACAGACTGACCAGACTTCCTGTCAGTTTTGGCCCCTCCGAAAGAGCTTCGACGATGGCCCTGCGGCGCTTGTCGCACAGTGCTTTCCAGATGATGTCTGGGTCTTCAGATTTATATGTCACCATACGGTGACATTAAATAATCTGCCTAGCCTGTCAAGCGAGCGCTTGGCGTCCGTCGCGGTAAGTGCCTACATTCATCGCTGCTCACCCAACCAGACGGGACCACAGATCATGCCTATTACCGACATAAACGGTGTCGAAATTGCCTATGAAACCTATGGCGATGCGAAACACCCTGCCGTGCTTCTTCTGATGGGGCTCGGCTCGCAGCTGACCATGTGGCCGGACAAGTTTGTCGAGGATCTTGTTGCCGCAGGCCATTATGTCATCGCGACGGATAATCGCGATATAGGTCTCTCGGCCAAGCATGATGCCAGCGAGCTGCCCAACCCTTATGTCCAGGCGGCTTTGCGCCGGATCGGCATCAAGCTGAAATCGCCCTATACGCTAAGGGAGATGGCGGATGATGCCGTCGGCGTTCTTGACGCGCTCGGTATCGGGCAGGCGCATGTCATCGGAATCTCGATGGGCGGCATGATCGCGCAACATGTTGCGGCGCTTCATCCCAAGCATACAGCCAGTCTGACGGCGATCATGACGACAACCGGCAACCCGAAAGTGCCACGCCCGCGCAGGGAAGTTGTCACGGCGGTGGCGCGAG
>CAYGKE010000050.1:0-20561 GCA_964350465.1 uncultured Hyphomonas sp. | reverse complement strand
GGTTTCCGCCTCGCGACCTATGCGATGTGGTGGATCCGTGCCTCGATCCAGGAATACATCCTGCGCAGCTGGAGCCTGGTCAAACTTGGTACCACCGCGGCGCAGAAGAAACTGTTCTTCAACCTGCGCCGTATGAAAGGCGAGATTGATGCGCTCGACAATGCCCAGCTCAATCCCGATCAGGTGACGCACATCGCCACCAAGCTCAACGTGCCGGAAAAAGACGTCATCTCGATGAATGGCCGGATGAGCGGGTCAGATGCTTCGCTCAACGCCCCGATGGGCGCTGAAGGCGACATGGAGTGGATGGACTGGCTGGAGGATGAAGACTCCAACCAAGCGCAGGAATTCGCGGACAATCAAGAGTTTGATGCCCGTATGGAGCTTTTGCAAACCGCCATGGCAGACCTGTCGGAACGCGAGCAGCATATCTTGCAGGAGCGCCGCCTGACCGATGAGCCAAAGACACTCGAAGAGCTGTCAGAGGTCTATAATGTCAGCCGCGAACGCATCCGCCAAATTGAGGTCCGCGCCTTCGAGAAACTGCAAAAGGCGATGCAGAAAATGGCCAAGGAAGAAGGCTTGCCAATGGGCAATTAGGCCTTCGCCTGACGACGGTATTCGGCCTGCTTTTCTGTCATGGAAAGGCAGGCCGTTCTTTATCATGCGTCCGGGTCCGTTGTCGGATCGAGAAATTCCGGCCTTTTGCCGAGCATCACCGCCGAAACCAGCGCTGCTGTGCCGACGATGAAGACAAGCACCGCAACCAAGCCGCCGCCAATCCCGAGTGTGCGAGAGAGATAAGCGATAATCTGCTCATATTGCAGGACGCCGAGCGCAGCGATCAGAGCGCCAGCACCTTTCAGCGCCATCTCCATCTGGCTTGGATAGGTGCGCAGGTGATAGAAGACCAGAAGCATCGCCCAGATCCCGAATCCCAGCGCAAAAAGCGGCGCGGTGACCCGGTAACTATTGGCCAATCCATCATCGGTCAGTAGCGAGAATGTATCGAGATAGGATGCATTCATCAGCGGCCATAACAGCATGAAAGCGCCGCCAATCGCGATTGGAAAGGACACATCCTGAACGGCAGTGCCATATAAGACGCTCAGCCGCGAGCGCAGCCGCACGAGCAATATGCCAACGGCCAACAGCGTCAGCAGAAAGGTCAGCTTTACCGGCAGGACAAAGTGGTGGATGCCTGCCAGATTGCTTGGCGTGGCAGCGTTCTGGGTATTCACAAATGCACGAAACGCCGTGCGCGCCTTGCAGCAGGCCTTCACTGAAATCGTTGTGCCCGTCGGAAAGCAGAGTTTCTGCTCATTCGCACTGACCGCAAATTTCAGCCATTCCTCATCGCAATTCGACTGAAACGTCGATAACCCGCCGTCTGACAAGGCGTTGTTTTTCATCCGAACCAGGATTTCCTGAACCGAGGCCCGCCTTGTCTCTGGATCGCCCGTTTCGACGCCTGTGTCATCGATCAGGGCGTGCGGGGCGATTTCAAACAGCGATCGCGAATTGCTGCTGCTAAAGGCATTGGTCAGCGTCATCGCGAGGCAGGCAATAATCAGCGCCACCCCGGCCAGCACGAATTGACCGTATTTGACCTTGCCCCAGAGCAGGGCATCGACAATCAGAACGGTCGGTCGCCAGAAAGCCACAAGCGCAAGGAAGCCGACCACCGGGAAAAACAGGAAATTATGCGCGAACAGCGTCGCCATGCGGATGCCAAGGCCGTGCGGCCCGAACTCCACCAGCAGCGCCCCCGACTCGACGATAAAAGCGAGGTACATGGTCGCGAACACTACCGTCACAATGATCCTGGAGCTTGTTTGGGTCATGTCTGGCCTCCGCACACCTCTGATGTTTGCGCAAAAGGCCAGTGTTTTTCAAGCGTGGTCAAGCGCCCGCATCCGCGCGGCCGGATTGGCGGCGCGGAGCAGGCGGGGTCAGTCGTGGTTCAATGCGGGGTCAGTGGGGGGCAATACCGGGTCAGTGCGGGCCGGCCTAAGAACTGTCCTGCACCGCCGGCGCCTGGCGCAGGACAAGCCGCACCCAGACATAGCGGATCAGGCAGCCGGTGCGTTCCCAGACCCAGGTCACAGCGCGCTCAGTCGGGGACAGATGCTGGGTGCCGGAGGCATCCTGGCACGCGTCACGATGCGGCCTTGGCGCCCGCGCCTGGCGGTACATCCAGGCGCGCAAGTCATGCCGGTCATCAGAGATCAGGTGCACGCTAACATGGCCGCTGGTCTCGATCGTATAGATGACGCCGCGCCCTGTCGCCTCGCACCAGCCGCGCAGCCAGAATAGCTGCCACCAGATCCACGGCCAGTAATAGACCGGGACATGGCCATAGTCAGCGGGATTGAAACGGATCTCCATCGGCGCGCAGTGTAAGGGCAATTCAGGGGGTGTCGGATAGATTACGCCAATCCCGCGCGGTCATTGGCCCCGCGGCAGGATCGACAATGCCCGGTCTGGGGTTTTAGCGCGCTTTGATCCTTAACCCGCCAAAGGGCCGACTTCGAGGACATCCTCGACCGTGCGCAGGCCTGGCTTGGGGCTGCTGACCAGCACCGCCATATTGCCTGGCGCGTGCTTGTTATCGAGCATTTTTTCGTGCGCAGCCGGAATGTCGGCCCAGCTGAACACTTCCGACATGCACGGATCAATGCGGCGATCAATGACCAGCTGATTGGCAGCCGAGGCCTGTTTCAGATTGGCAAAGTGGCTGCCCTGAACCCGTTTCTGACGCATCCACAGGAAGCGCGCATCCATGGTCAGGTTGAAGCCGGTCGTGCCGGCGCAGATCACCACCATGCCGCCGCGCTTAACGACGAAGACCGAGACCGGGAACGTGCTCTCGCCGGGATGTTCAAAGACGATATCGACGTCCTTCTTGCCGGTAATCTCCCAGATCGCTTTGCCGAATTTTCGGTTCTCGCGCATATAGTCGCCAAATTCCGGCCCATTTACGGTTGGCAGCTGGCCCCAGCAATTGAAGTTCTTGCGGTTTATCACGCCCTTGGCACCCATCGAGCGGACAAAGTCGAACTTGTCATCCGAGGAGACAACGCCGATGGCATGGGCGCCCGTGACCGCGCAGAGTTGTACGCCGAAGCTGCCAAGCCCGCCGGAAGCGCCCCAGACGAGGACATTGTTGCCGGGTTTCACAATGTGGGGGCGGTGGCCGAACAGCATGCGGTAGGCGGTGGCCAGGGTCAGCGTGTAGCAGGCGCTTTCTTCCCAGGTCAGGTGTTTCGGGCGCGGCATACACTGGCGCGCCTGAACCCGGCAGAACTGTGCGAAGCTGCCATCAGGGGTCTCATAGCCCCAGATGCGCTGGGATGGCGAGAACATCGGGTCGCCGCCATTGCATTCCTCATCGTCGCCATCATCCTGATTGCAGTGGATCACGACCTCGTCGCCAGGTTTGACGCGCGTGACCTTGCGTCCAACGGCCCAGACGATACCGGCGGCATCGGATCCGGCGATATGGAAGTCGGCCTTGTGGACATCAAATGGCGAGATCGGCTCACCAAGCCCGGCCCAGATGCCATTATAGTTGACGCCAGCGGCCATGACGAGGACGAGGACTTCGTCGCTGTCGATCTCTGGCACCGGAACCTGTTCGAGCTGCATCGCGGTTGAGGGGCGGCCATGGCGCTCGCGGCGGATCGCCCAGGCATGCATCAGTTTCGGGACATGGAATTCGGGCGGAATCTCGCCCATCGCATAAATATCTTTTTGCTCGCGCGCTTTTGAAACTGCTTTTGTCGCCATTTTGCCCTCCATGTGTCGCCCGGTGCATCGTCTTGGATGTCTTCACAGGCCGTTCGTTTCGCAGCAGAGTGTCTCAGGAAATGCTGCGATGCAAGAAATACTTGTGCGATGCACAAATTTCCCTCGCGTGAGTGTTGCAGAAAGGACCCGGAATGCAAACGGTCTATTTGAACGGAGAATTTGTGCCAGCCGACGCGGCGATGATTTCCCCCTTTGATCGTGGCTTCCTGTTTGCGCAGGCCGGTTATGAGGTGACGGCGGTCTATCAAGGCCAATTGATAGATTTCGGCGCCCATATGCAACGGCTTGAGCGAACACTTGCGGGTCTGCGCATTCCCAATCCCAAGTCGACAGAGGCCTGGCGCGACCTGCACAAGGCGCTGATCGAACGAAATGCGATGAGCGAAGGCCTGATCTATCTGCACGTCACGGCGGGAGCCTATGGCCACCGGGACTATGCGGGGCCAGCGGATCTGACCCCCGGTATCTTCATGTTCGCGACCGCGAAGCCGCTGATCGATGCGGTCGCAAGAGATGGCATCAAGGCGATCCTGCAGCCGGACACTCGCTGGGCGCGGCGGGACCTCAAAACGACGCAGCTGGTGTCGCAGGCGCTGGCCTATCGCGCGGCGCAGGAGCAGGGCGCCACGACGGCGATCCTGCACCAGGATGGCTATGTCACAGAAGCGGCCTCGGCCAATGTCTGGATTGTTGATGCCCGGGGCAACCTGCTGACCCGCGACCTAAGCCATGACATCCTTCCGGGTATCACGCGCAGCGCCGTCAAAGCACAGCTGGCAGGAGCTGGCCGGGCGGTCATCGAAACCCGTTTCAGTGTGGACACGCTGAGGACGGCCCGCGAGGTGTTCACGACATCAGCGGGCGCGCTTATCGCCCCGATCATCGCAATTGACGGCGAACCTGTCGGAGCAGGCACACCGGGCCCGGTGACGAGGCAAGTCCAAGCGCTTTACTATCAGGCAATGGGCGCGGACCTTGGCGTGGCTGCGCCCTGGCTTTGAGCGGCCAAGAGATCAGGGGGTCTTTTCGTCCGGCTCGATGATTTCGCCCTCGACGATGAATTCATCATCGCCAGCGGCCATGTCGGCAGTCGCTTGCTGAGCCTGCATATCTGCAAATGCCTCTTGCATATTGCCCATCATGCCAGCGATCTGGCTGGTGCCGGTCCTGGCACTCAGGGACGAGAACACGGTTGCAAATCCTGCGGCAACCGCGACCAGCAGACCATCATCGCCTGTCAGCGCGCGCTCGAATTCGGTTTCCTGAAACAGTGCTGCGATCATGGCGGCGAGGCTGAACAGCAGGCCATAAAGCACAACGCCCATGGCGAAGCCCCGCCCGGCCTTTGATAGCGGATTGGGCGGTCTGGCTTCGGGATCAAAAGCGAACTTCAAGCCCTGGATCGGCGACGGCGCGATCAAGCCGGTTACATATTGCGCCGCCGCGGCCGCTGCTGCCAGACAGGGCACGATCAGGAAGCTGCGATTGGCAACGCCGGCATAGATCGCGGCCAGCGCAAAGATTGCGGTCGCCAGGACCCGTAATAGGATAGGCAGGATGAGGGCGGTCGGCATGGCAGGGTCCTTGTGTGACCTGCAATCTGGCCTTGCCATCTGCGACAATCAAGGGACTAGCGGGTCAGCGCAGGTGCAACCTTCATGGCGATAATGGTCAGTACGAGGCCAAGCGAGACACCGTTTGACAGGCAGATCGGCAGACTCCCTGCCATGGAGCCATAAGCGATCCAGGTCGACTTGCCGGCGACCAACAGGCCGTAAGTGCTGAGCGAAAGACTTTCCAGAGCGCCGGGTTTCATGCCCGCCAGCATTTGCGGCAGGAAAGATAGCGTCGTCATGATTGCCGCGCCCATGCCCAGCATTTCGATTGGACTGAGCTCAGGCATTTGCAGCATGCTCCGTATTTTGTGGCCGTGCTGATTTGTCAGGCAGCGCCGCGCGCACTTTGATGGATAGGATCACTGCGGCCAGAAGGAGCGTTACCATATTGGCCAGTGTGACCGGCAAGCTGCCAATAAGCAGGCCATAGCCGAGCCACCCTGCGACACCCAGGGTAAACATGATATACATGGCAAGCGAAATACCTGCCGTATTCCGGGTTCTCAAAACCATGATCGCCTGGGGCAGGAAAGATGCCGTTGTGAGGATTGCGGCAAGTAGGCCTATCATTTCTGTCACGCGCATATCTCCGTTTAAGTTGCCCCCTAAATAGCGTCTGAGGAGGTATTCGTCACCGGGTAACATCAATACTCTGTCATGCATATTTGCATATAACTGAGAAGCTTCCCTTAGGTGCGGCCTTGCCCTTTACGCAAGCGACAGGCATGCTGCGATGCAACAAATGCAATAGGGCAGGACAGATGGCAGACGCGCAGTTTCAGCACGCACCGGATCGCCCGTGGATATTCCGCACTTATGCCGGACATTCCACGGCTGAGAAATCCAACGCGCTTTATCGCAGCAACCTGTCCAAGGGCCAGACCGGCCTATCCATCGCCTTCGACCTGCCAACGCAAACGGCCTATGACGGCGACCATATCCTGGCCAAGGGCGAGGTCGGGAAAGTTGGCGTTCCGGTCGCGCATTTGGGCGATATGCGCACGCTGTTCGCTGACTTGCCGCTGCAAGAGATGAACACGTCGATGACCATCAATGCGCCTGCGGCCTGGATGCTGGCGCTCTACGTGGCTCTGGCCGATGAACGCGGCGACGACCGGTCCAAGCTGCGCGGGACGACGCAGAATGATATCATCAAGGAATATCTCTCGCGCGGCACATATGTGTTCCCGCCGCAACCGAGCATGCGCCTGATCAGCGATATGGTCAGCTGGTGTTATACCGAAGTGCCAAAGTGGAACCCGTTAAATGTCTGTTCCTATCATTTACAGGAAGCGGGCGCGACGCCGGAGCAGGAGCTGGCCTATGCGCTGGCCACCGCTTGTGCTGTCCTGGATGCCGTCAAGGCCGGTGGCCAGGTGCCGGAAGAGGATTTCACAACGGTCTTCGGGCGGATTTCCTTCTTCGTGAATGCCGGAGTGCGGTTCGTCACCGAGCTTTGCAAAATGCGGGCATTTGTTGACCTTTGGGAAGAGATTGGCCGGACACGTTATGGCGTGTCGGATGAAAAGGCGCTGCGCTTTCGCTATGGTGTGCAGGTCAACTCGCTTGGCCTGACCGAGCCGCAGCCAGAGAACAATGTCTATCGCATCCTGCTGGAGGCGCTCGCGGTCACCTTGTCGAAGCGCGCACGCTGCCGGGCCTTGCAACTGCCAGCCTGGAATGAAGCTTTGGGTCTTCCGCGCCCGTGGGACCAGCAATGGTCGCTCCGCATGCAGCAAATCCTGGCTTATGAAACCGACCTTCTGGAGTTCGAGGACCTGTTTGATGGCAGCCATGTCGTCGACGGCAAGACCGAGGCTCTGAAATCGGGCGCGCGCGAGGAGTTGGCGAAAATTGACGCCATGGGCGGCGCGGTCGAAGCGGTGCCGTATATGAAAGAAAGCCTTGTCGGGGCGCATATCGAGCGGGTCCAGGGCATTGAGAGCGGCGCGCTGAAAGTGGTTGGCGTCAACGCCTATACCAGCAGTGAGGATAGCCCGCTTGGCGCGGGTAATGCTGCGATACAGACGATTGATCCGATGGTTGAGCGTGAGCAGGTTCAGGCGCTTCAGACGTGGCGGGCCAAACGTGATCAGGCCGCTGTCGGCGCTGCGCTGGAGACCCTCAGAGCGGCTGCGGCCAGTAGCGAGAACATCATGGAGCCCAGCATTGCTGCGGCCAAGGCCGGCGCCACAACTGGCGAATGGGGAACCGTGCTGCGCGAGGTCTTCGGCGAGTATCGCGGCCCAACAGGGGTCGCCCTGACGGTAGAGACCGGCGGTGATGAGGATATCGAAGCGGTCAAGGCACGGGTCGAGAAACTCTCTGACGCGCTCGGGCGAAGCCTCACCTATGTGCTTGGCAAGCCAGGTCTTGATGGGCATTCCAATGGTTCGGAGCAGATCGCCGCGCGCGCACGCGCAGTGGGCATGAAGGTCATCTATGAGGGCATTCGCTTCACGCCGGCTGAAATCGTCGTCCAGGCCAAAGCGGCGGATGCGCATATTATCGGGCTTTCCATTCTGTCCGGCAGCCATCTTGATCTTGTGCGCGAGACGCTGGCGGAAATGCGCCAAGCCGGGTTGGACAATATTCCGCTCGTGGTTGGCGGTATTATCCCAGCCGAGGACGAGATGGCGCTGCGCCAGATGGGTGTGCGCCGGGTCTATACGCCCAAAGACTTCAAGATCACCGAGATTATGGATGATGTGGTCGATGTCGCCGAGGCCGCATGGCTGACGCCTGCTGAATAGCTTTTAGAGCGATGAAAAATATTTCAAGTCAAATGTGATCCAAGCCCGTAAGCGCGCCGTAAACCTTTCTGTAACCGCAGACATCGCGGTGCAGAGGAGATGGGCATGACAGCGAACCAGCAAAGCGGGCAAGCCGACCGGTCTTTTGTTCGCAAGGCAATGAAAGCACCGATGCTTGAGGCCGATCACGAACGTGATCTCGCCATTCGATGGCGTGACAATCAGGATGAACGCGCCCTGCATGAGCTGACCACTGCCTATATGCGCCTCGTTATTTCTATGGCCGGGAAGTTTCGCCATTATGGCTTGCCGCGCGCCGATCTGGTGCAGGAGGGCAATGTCGGCCTGATGCAGGCGGCAGCCCGGTTTGACCCGGCCCGCGAGGTCCGCTTTTCGACCTATGCAGCGTGGTGGATCCGCTCGTCGATCCAGGATTATGTTCTGCGCAACTGGTCGATTGTGCGCACCGGGACAACCTCGGCGCAAAAGTCGCTGTTCTTCAACTTGCGCCGGTTACGGGCCAAGATCGACGATACGGATGATGGAACGATGACGGCCGCCAATCGCGGCTGGGTCGCTGAGCATCTCGGCGTGGCAGAACGCGATGTTGAACGCATGGCGGCGCGGCTGTCTGGTTCTGATCGCTCGCTGAATGCGCCTTTGGCAGCGGACGGTGATGCGCAGTGGCAGGACTTGCTGCCTGATACGGCGCCGCAGCCAGAAGAGCAGACGATGGCGAGCCATGATGGCGAGCGTCGCCGGGCCTGGATCGAGACCGCGCTGAAAAACCTCAATGAACGTGAGACGCTGATTATCAAGGAGCGCCGCCTGAGCGATGACACTGTCACTCTGGAGACGCTTGGCAAGCGACTTGGAATCTCGAAGGAGCGCGTGCGCCAGATCGAGCACCAGGCGCTCGGCAAGCTCAAGAAAGCGCTGACCAGCATGCTTGGCGATCCTGAAGCGGCGGGTCTGATCCCGGCAAGCTAAACGCTGCCATTTTCATACATTTCAGCATCTTGCAGCCGCGCTGCCAAATGCCCACATCCCCTATAGACAGGTTGCTGCTGAGCAGGACCTGACCAAGCCGGGACCGCGCAATGTCTTGCGGGTTTCAAGACTTAGTCTGCCTTTAAAAGGGGATCATGATGAATATTGATATCTATACCGACCGGGCCAAATCCATCCTGCAATCAGCGCAGACCGATGCGCTGGCCAGTGGTCACCAAATTTTCCTTCCCGAACATATGCTGAAAGCGATGCTGGAGGATCGCGACCAGTTGGCGGTCAACCTCATTCGTGCCGCTGGTGGCCAGCCTGAACGTGTTGCCCAGATCAATGGAGAGGCGCTGCGCGGTGTGGCAAAAGTCTCTGGCGGTGACGGCCAGCTGCGCCTCGACCAGAAGACCGCCAAACTTTTCGCCGATGCCGAAGCGGCCGCCAAGAAAGCCGGCGACAGTTTCGTCACAGTCGAGCGGATGCTGATTGCGCTGGCGGGTCTGAAAGGCTCCAAGGCGGCTGAAGCACTGGCGCAAGGCGGCGCTGATCCCGCCCGTCTGGAAGCGGCAGTCTCGCAGCTGCGTCAGGGCCAGACCGCCGACAGTGCCAATGCTGAAGAAGGCTATGAGGCGCTGAAGAAATATACCCGCGACCTGACCGAGGATGCTCGTTCTGGCAAGCTTGACCCGGTGATTGGCCGCGACGAGGAAATTCGCCGCGCCATTCAGGTTCTGTCGCGCCGGTCGAAGAACAACCCGGTCCTGATCGGTGAGCCGGGCGTCGGCAAGACCGCGATCGCCGAAGGCCTCGCCCTGCGCATCATCAATGGCGACGTGCCCGAAAGCCTGAAAGGCAAGCGCTTGCTGGCGCTCGATATGGGCGCGCTGATTGCTGGCGCCAAGTATCGCGGTGAGTTTGAGGAACGCCTCAAGGCGGTTCTGAAAGAGGTCGAGCGCTCAGAGGGCGGCGTGGTCCTGTTCATTGACGAGATGCACACGCTTGTCGGTGCGGGCAAGACCGATGGCGCGATGGATGCGTCCAACCTGCTCAAGCCCGCCCTTGCGCGCGGCGAGCTTCACTGTATCGGCGCGACGACGCTGGATGAGTATCGCAAATATGTTGAGGGCGACGCGGCCCTCGCCCGGCGCTTCATGGCGGTTTATATCAATGAGCCGACTCTTCAGGACACGATTTCGATCCTGCGCGGCCTGAAAGGGCGTTATGAAGCCCATCACGGCGTGCGCGTATCTGATGCCGCGATCGTTTCTGCGGCGACCCTCTCCAATCGCTACATCACGGATCGCTTCTTGCCGGACAAGGCCATCGACCTGATGGATGAGGCGGCTTCGAAGCTGCGCATGCAGGTCGATTCCAAACCGGAAGAACTGGACGAGATTGATCGGCGCTTGCTGCAATTGAGGATCGAGGCGGAAGCTCTGAAAAAAGAAAAAGATGATGCTTCCAAAGAACGCCTGACGACGATTGAGGGCGAGATTGGTGAGCTGCAGACGAAGTCTGACGAGCTGACAACCGCCTGGGCGGCTGAAAAGGATAAGCTGAAAGGCGCTGCCAGCGCCAAGGACGAGCTTGACCGCGCCTATGCCGAAATGGCCGAGGCCCAGCGCCGCGGCGACCTGCAAAAAGCCTCTGAGCTGAAATTCGCGACCATCCCGCAACTGGAAAAGCGCATCGCGGATGTTGAGCAGGGTGATGACGCATCAGGAGGTCTGGTGTCGGAAGTTGTTCAGCCGGATCATATCGCCTCTGTGGTCTCAAAATGGACCGGCATACCGGTCGACAAGATGCTCGAAGGCGAGCGCGAGAAACTGCTGCGTATGGAAGATGACCTGCGCAAGCGTGTGGTTGGCCAGGATGATGCCCTGATGGCGGTTTCCAATGCCGTGCGCCGGGCGCGCGCAGGATTGCAGGACCCGAACCGGCCGATTGGCAGCTTCCTGTTTGTTGGGCCGACGGGCGTCGGCAAGACAGAACTCACGAAGGCACTGGCCGAGTTCATGTTCGACGACGACACAGCTGTCCTGCGTCTCGACATGTCGGAGTTTCAGGAGAAACATTCGGTTGCCCGCCTGATCGGTGCGCCTCCGGGCTATGTCGGCTATGACGAAGGCGGTGTGCTGACCGAGAGCGTACGGCGCAGGCCTTATCAGGTTGTGCTGTTCGACGAGGTTGAGAAGGCTCACCCGGATCTGTTCAATACGCTTTTGCAAGTGCTCGATGATGGCCGCTTGACCGATGGTCACGGGCGCACCGTTGATTTCAAGAACACGGTGATCATCATGACGTCGAACCTTGGTTCGGACGCGCTGGCGAGCGGTGACGAGGGAGACCTGTCAGCCGCTCAGAAAGAGGCAGTGATGAATGCGATCCGGCTGCATTTCCGGCCCGAATTCATCAACCGGATCGATGAGACCGTGTTCTTCAAACGCCTCGGCCGTGATGAAATCGACCATATCGTTGATATCCAGATGGAACGCCTGACCGGGCTTCTGGCGGAGCGCAAAATGACCATCAACCTGTCGGAAGCGGCGCGAAAATGGCTCGCTGAACGCGGATATGACCCGGTCTATGGCGCGCGTCCATTGAAGCGTGTCATCCAGAAGGAGTTGCAGGACCCGCTAGCGCGCCTGCTGCTAGAGGGGCGGATCCATGATGGCGAGGCGATCACGGTCGATGTTGAGGCTGACAGTCTGTCGATCAATGGCGTCCCCAATGATATCGCCAAAGGTGACGCCAGACTGCACTAACGCAATCGCCTGAAACTGCTGGATGTCACGCGGGTCGTTGACCCAGCGTGATGGTTCAGAAGCGTCCGTGATGAATAGGCAACAGTCGGCTGAGACTCCCCATCAACGCGAAGTCAAGCATGCATATTCGCAAATCACGCTTGCTGCAGCGCGGCAATAATCGTGTTGCGCCGCAGCATGGTTATTCGGATAGTCGAGGGGTCGGAAATGGTCCGACATAGCAAAGGACGAAGCCCATGAAACTTTCTATCATGTGCCTGGGTGCAAGCATCGCATTGGCGGCTCCAGCTGCTATTGCAGGAGAATCTGGCGAAACCGTCACGACCAAGCTGTATTTTGACTATACAGAACTTGTGACGGCGGAAGGTGCAAAAGAGAATTACAAGTCTCTCAAGCGCCAAGCCGGTGATGCGTGCAAGATCTCGTTCAGATACGGCTCCACCACTGATCGTGAATGCGTCGAAACGATGCTGGATGACGCGGTTGAGCAGATCGACAGCCCAATCCTGACAGCCGTGCATGAAGGCACCGAGCTGCCACTTCGTCTAGCGTCCAAATAAGAACGCAGGCGTTTCCTCCCAATAAGATCAAGCCCGGCCGACAGACAGTCAGCCGGGCTTTTTCTATGCCGTATAGGCGAGTTTGGCCTAAGGCGCTGGCGGTGCAGCGTCGGCAACCTGAACTTCAAGATCGGGATAGGCGGCCTCGCGCAGGGCATCGATTTGATCGCGGCGCGCATCAAACGCGGCTTGAACCTCCGGTGTATTTTCCAGCTTGCGCCCGGTCGGCAATTTCAAGCGCATGGCATTGAGCGGATTGCCATTCTTGTAGACTTCATAATGCAGGTGCGGGCCGGTTGAGGCCCCGGTTGAGCCGACATAACCGATAATATCACCCTGACGCACGCGTTTGCCGGAGCGGATGCCGCGGCCATAGCGCGAGAGATGTGCGTAGGCTGTCTTGTAGCCATTGGCATGCTTGATACGGACATAATTGCCATAACCGCCATAGCGACTGGCGCGTTCAACTGTGCCGTGCCCGGCGGCAAAAACCGGCGTGCCGGTCGGGGCGGCAAAGTCAGTGCCCTTGTGCAGGCGTGTATAACCGCTGATCGGATGGCGGCGCTTGCCGAAATGCGAGGATAGCCGCGCGCCATTGATCGGTGTTTTCATCAGGAAGCGTGTCGCGCTTTGTCCGGTCTGATCGAAATAATCGGTGACGCCTTCATCCGGCGTGGTGAACTGGTAGTAGCGCTTCTTGATCGCACGGCCATTCAGTGCCGCAAAGATAACATCGCCGCGGCGAATAATATTGCCGCGCTCATCGACCATGGTCTCAAACACGATTTCGAACGTGTCATTGGGGTGGATTTCCCGCTGGAAGTCGACATCGAAGGCAAAGGCCTGGGCGAAATCAACAACTTGCTGGTCACCTGCGCCGAGGGCCCGTGCATCATTATACAGGCTGGATTCGATCTGGCCCTTGATGACATGCTGAACCGGTGACACGCGTGCGGTCATCTCGGCGGCGAAATACTCGCCATCAGCGCCGCGCTTGGTCAACAGTTTGCGGCCGGGCTCCGGCTCAATCGACAGGGCAACCAGGGTTTGGTCCTTGATATAGACTTTGACATCCTGACCGGCGCGAACCTTGCGCGCGTCGAGATAGCCGGGTTCGGTCAGGCTGTTTAGCGCCTTGGCACCCTGAAGCCGCGTGACCTCAAGCCGGTCGAGCAGGCCTGACATGGTTTCGCGGCGCTGAACCTTGGTCTCGATGGGCAGCAGAATGTTTGCCTCACCGAACACGTCCGGGCCGAAATCAAACGATGCCAGACTGGCCGTCTTGATTTCAGGTTCGGTTTCGACCGGCGCAGGCTGCTCGATATTTGCTGTAAACACCAGCGCCAGACCGAGCACAGAAAGCGCCGTCAGTCCGATCAGACTGCGCGCACCAAGTGAAAGGGTCGATTTAGGCATTCCATCCTCCGACAGGACTGATTAGGCACAAAGCCGAAGACAATGTGCAAGTATCAAGCCTGCGTTCAGTCTAGGTCCCATACAATTCATGTCTGATTAAAATTCGGTATTGGATTACAAACAAGGACACAGACCGCTGGATCAAGTATATTTTCTTTCACAAAAGGATGGCGCGTGAGCAAAGCTGAGACCTCAAGACGGCCCTGGTACGTCTGGGCAGGCCTGATCCTGATCACGTTCGCGGTCGCGGTCGGGGTGCTTTGGCTGGCGCGAAAGCCACTCGCTGAAGCGGCGGTGCACCGCTATTGCGGCCAGCGTGATCTCGCCTGTTCTGTGTCTATTGAAGACTTGTCCCTAAGCTCGCTCAAGGTCACCGATCTGCGCGTTGGCGGGGCTGCCGGAGCCGCACCGCTTGAGATCGAAACGCTGGATGCCGCATTGAGCTGGCCGGGTCTGTTTAAACCGGCCGTTACGACTGTGATCGTGGACCGGCCTGTCATTCGCCTTGCCTATGAGAACGGCGCTCTGGATTGGCGCGGCCTTGACCGCCTGCTTGGGTCAGGAACCGGCGAAGGGGCAGCGCCGCGTGTCGAATTGGGCCGGGGTGAGGTTCAAATTGAAACAGGCGCGGGCACAGTTCGCGCGGCCTTTGATCTGCAAGCGAGTTGGCCAGAAGCGGGCAAGGCGACAGTGATATTTGATCCTGCCGACCTGGCGCGCGGCGAGGATGCGCTGACGCTCAACCAGGGCCGGCTGGTGCTTGAGCTTTCTGATGAGGCTATTTCTGGCGATCTTGCGCTCAACCTTAGCGATGTCCAGCTTGGAGAGGTTCGGGTCGATGCGTTTGAACTCGCCATGGTACTGGATGATCCCGGCACCCGCGCCTTGACATGGACCGGCGAGCTATCGGGTTTTACGCAACCAGGCCTTGCCAGCACAGCGCGTCTTGATGCGGAGGGGGTTCTGCAGCTCAGACCCACCGCCAAGGCAGGTGCTTCAAGTCTTGTCGATGCCTGGCTCGAGGCGGCACAAGCCAGCGCCAGTGCGTCCGATATCCGCATCGCAGACGCGCAAACCAGCACAGCAGACCTCGAGATTGATCTGGTTGCGAAGCCAAATGGCGGCTTCGATCTGGCAGCACGTGCAACGGCAAACGGCCTGGTTTCGCCAACACTTACCGGCAATGGCGTTGATCTGAGCTTCGATGGCAGTCTCGGGGACGCGTTGTTTCCAATCCTCGGGACGGGTGACGCGGCGATCCGTCAGGCCGCGCTGACACCTGATACGCGTGCAGCTTTTACTGCCGGGGTTGATTCGCCAGCGCCCTTCGAAGCCCATGCGCGCGTTCTGCGTCAGACCACCAATAATGCCCTCGCGGCATTTTCTACGTCAGCGCGGTTTCGGTTCGAAGCCGAGAGCGGCAGCCAGTTTCAGATCACTTTGCCTGACGATCTCACGCTTGAGGCGACGTCTGGCCTGAGATTGGACCTCACAGCCGAAACAACCCGTCCGGTCTTGATTTACCAGCCGGGCCGTCTCTCGCTGATGGGCTTGCTGAAAGTCCGCGGCGGCGGCGCGCCGGACTTTGCTGTCGATGTGAAGTCACTTGCAGTGTCGGACCGGGCCATCCTGCTTGATGCAGGCGGGCTTTCGCTGAAGCCCTGGCGTGCCGGTACGTCAGTGTTTTCGGCGGATCTCAACCGGCTGGAACTGAAATCCGGCGCGGACGGTATCCACGCAGCCGGTATTGGCGAGATTGGTGTGTCGGGCGACATTCTGGGCTTTACCCTGGCGCCAAGCCGGCTGTTTGGAGGGGTTGAGGCGGTGCGCGCCGACAGTGGCTGGCGGGTGCAGATGCTGGAGCGGGATTGTTTCGGTCTCAACTTTGGCGGCGCGGCGATCTCTGGTGAATTCTCGCTCGCCGCATCGGTGCTACGGCTCTGCCCCGAACAGGGACGGCTTATTCGCGTGGTCAATGGCCGGCCCAGTGGGATACTGAATTTGGGCGATGTGTCGCTGCCGTTTTCAGGACGCACGCTTTCAGGGCAGCTGGACCTTTCCGAGACGCGTATCAGTTGGCGCGGTACGCGCGATTTTTCCGCAGAAATTTCAGCCGACAGCGTGTCCATGCCGATGTTGATCGCTGACCGTACGCTCCGTCTCGATGGCAATGCGCCAAACGCCTCGCTCTCATCTTCAACCTCGACACTACTTGCTGCAACCTTGCAGGATACCGTCTTTTCCGGGACCCTGATCCCTGCCAATGTGCGGGTGGATGAGTTGATTTTTGATGCCAGTGTTGAAGATAGCGGGCTGACCGGCCTCGCCCGCGCCGACAGTGTTCGCATCTATGATCTCCGCGAAGACCCCCTCTATCAACCGCTGGTCGCGTCGCTGACGGCGCAGTTCGCTGGAACCCAAATGCAGATGACCGGCCCGGTTCGGATTGAAGGCCGCACCCCAGTGATTGCTGATACGCGTCTTGATCTTGATTTGCGAACGCTGACGGGCGCTGCGGACCTGATTTCGAAGCCGCTCTTGTTCACCTCGGGCGGGTTGCAGCCCAAGCACCTGTCAGATCGCCTGCGCGACGTGATGTCGAATGCACGCGGCGAAGTGAACGCGCGCGGCAATATCGCAATCACGCGCGCCAAGCTTTCGGGCACGGGCCGGATGGATATTGTTGGCCTTGGCTTTGATACCCTTCGTATTGGCGCCGTTGACGGGGTTGCCGGTACAGTCGAGTTCGAGAACTTGCTGAACCTGACCACAAAACCGGGGCAGACTGTGACCATCGCGCGGATTGATCCGGGCCTTCCATTGGAAAATGGCGAGGTGACGTTTCGTCTCGAAGGCGGACGCTCTGCCTATATCGAGGAGGCTATCTGGCCATTCGCGGGCGGCAGCCTGTCTGTTGCGCCGTCGCTGTGGACGGTTGGTGGCAAGACGGACACGATTACGGTTGAGGCCAGCGAGATTGAGCTTACGCGCCTGGTGGAGGTTCTGACGCTGCCCAATATCGTCGCTGAGGGCACGATTTCCGGCAGTTTCCCGATCGAGCTGAGCGAAGGCAATGTCTACATTCGCGACGCGGAACTGGAAGCGGACGAAAAAGGCGGCACACTGCGCTATACAGGTGCGATTTCGGAGCAGGCGGCCAGCGCCGACCCGCGCGTCAATTTTGCCTTCCAGGCCCTGCGTGATTTTCGCTTCAAGGTGCTCAAAGTGGGTGTGGATGGCAACCTGATCGGGGATATTGTCCTGTCGCTGAAACTGCTGGGTGCCAACCCGGATGTACTGGATGGGGCGGAGTTTGATTTCAACATCTCGATCGACTCGAAACTCGCGCAACTGATCCGATCTGGTCGCTCTGCCATGTCGACAAACTGGCTGACCGAGGCGATTGCCGAACCGAGCGGTGACACGCCCGACTAGGTTTGGTCACGAAGCATTCAATTGACGTTCACGTGCAAACAGGCATGTTGCAGGCATGAAAAGACCTATTCTCCTGACGCGCATTGCGCCTGCCATTCTGGCGGTCACATTTGCCGCTGCTTGCACGCCGACTGTGAAGCTGGAAGCGCCCGACAAGCCGATTACGATCAATCTCAACGTCAAGATCGACCAGGAAGTCCGCATCAAGCTCGACAATGAAGTCGAGGAATTGATCGCTGATAATCCGGACCTGTTCTAGGACAAGGACTATATACGCCATGACTTTTCTTATCCGTACCCTGATTGCCATTGTCGCTGTTGCCGGTCTTGCCTCGCTATTTGCTGGCTCTGCCAGTGCAGGCGATCCGCAAATTGAAGCGGCGCAGAAGCAGGGCGTCGTTGGTGAGCGTATCGACGGTTTTCTCGGCATTGTTGATGGCTCGGTTGATCCGGCTTTGCTGAGACGTGTCAACGAGATCAACAATAAGCGCCGTGCGCTCTATGACCAATTGGCCAAGGATACCGGCACAACGGTTGAACAGGTCGCCCGTGTCACTGGCGAAAAGCAGATCAGCAAAGCCTCCAAAGGCGAATATGTCATGGGCGAAGACGGCACATGGACAAAGAAATAGGGCGCTCTAGGGTCAACCGATGACCCGCCCGATTGTCATCACCCTGATCGCACTGATTACGCTGGCCGCTGCCCTTTGGGCCGTGGCGCAGCTCTGGGCGAGCTTTGGCGTGACATTGAGTATGCATGGTTGGATCGCCTATGGGCTCGGCACTGTTGTCAGCATTGCGCTGGCGACAGGCCTGTTCTGGCTGACCTTCAAAAGTGCTCGCGAGGGGTATGACGATATCGACCGGCCGGAAGACCGCAGCGAATAATTGCGAAATGCTAACGCGACTTGGCCGCGAATCGTATAGATTGCGCGCGATTTGCTATGAGGGTCATCAAGGGGTCTGACATGATCGAACCATCGCGGCTTGCCGCCTATATTGCCTCGCGTATTTGCCATGATCTGATTTCGCCGGTGGCGTCGGTCAATTCGGCGCTGGAGCTGATGGAGGAGCCTGGCGACGGTGAAATGAAAGCGCAGGCCGAGCAATTGCTGCACAATGGCGCTGAAGCGGCTGCCGCGCGTATCCAGTTGCTACGCTATGCCTTTGGCTCGGCGGGTCTGTCGGATACAGCTGCTGATCGTCACGAAGTGCGCAAAATCGTCGAAGACTTCATGCAAAGCTACAAGCCGAGCGTCGACTGGGCGATCGATACCGATCATTTCAGCTGCGGCCATGCCCGTGTGTTGATGAATCTGGTCATCATGGCAACAGCTTCCATACCGCGCGGCGGTGTGGTCCAGCTCAAGGCGGAAAACAGCGATGGCAGCCTGACCGTGTCGGCGATTGCGCGCGGTCCGAAGGCGCGCCTCAGCGCTGTGGTTCAGGCCGCGATTGATGGCAGTGACCCTGAGGAAGGGTGGTCAGCGCAGACGATCCAGCCGCTATTTGCCAAAATGGTGATTGATGATCTTGGCGGGAAGATGAGCGCATCAAGCGGCGAAGAGGAAGTCACGTTCGTGGCCAGCGGGCTGCGCGCGGCAGGCTAACTGCCTGTTAAGCATAATCACGGCACTGTCGCGCATAGGTTGTGTTTTTCCGAAGGTGCAAGATGAAACAGTGTCTGATCGTAGACGATTCCCGCGTTGTGCGGACGGTTGCCGGCCGCATCATCCGTGATCTCTCGTTTGAAGTGTCTGAGGCAGGTGACGGCGCCGAGGCGCTCAGCAAGTGCCGCGAGAATATGCCAGATGCCATCCTGCTCGATTGGAATATGCCGGTCATGAACGGGATTGATTTCTTGCGGGCACTGCGCCGTGAGGAGAATGGCAAAGACCCTGTTGTGGTCTTCTGTACGAACGAGAATGACGCTGAACATATCAGCGAGGCGATCCGTTCAGGCGCTGACGAATACATCATGAAACCGTTCGATGCCGACATTGTCGAAAGCAAATTTTCAGAAACCGGCCTGATCTGAAGCAATTTCTTAATAAAACCGGCGTCATTGGTAAGGTTTGGACGTAATAGAACGTGCCGGAGCGGTGATGCAGGAAACGACATTCAACGAAATCGCTGATCTTGCGCTTCGTCTGACAGGTCAGGCGATTGCGCCGTCAAAGTCCTATTTGATGATCGCCCGGCTCGGCCAGATTTGTCGGCGCGAGAGCTTTGCCAGTCTTGATGATCTTGCCCACTGCCTGAAAGCTCGGCCAAATCCGCGCTTTGAGAAGGAAGTGGCATCGGCCCTGACCAGTAAGCAGACGCAATTCTTTGCCGACCGGGATATCCTCGAGCGGATTGTTACGCATGCCCTGCCGCACCGCCTCAAGGCGTCCAAGACAGGGCGGTTGCGCATCTGGTGCGCTGGCGTTTCGACCGGGCAGGAAGCCTATTCGCTGGCCTTACGTCTGTCCGAAGACCCGGTTCCGGCCCTGAAAGGGGCCAAGATCGAGATTATTGGCACCGATATCTCTCCGCATTGTATCGAAATCGCCCAGAGCGGAACTTACGGTCATTTCGACGTCCAGAAAGGCCTGTCGATCCAGCGCCTGACCCGCAATTTTGCGCGCAAGGAAACAGGCGACTGGCAGATCGGCGATAGCTTGCGCGATCAGGTCTATTTCCGCTTGCACAACCTGCTTGAGGATGCCGGTGAGCTTGGCCAGTTTGATGTTATCCTGTGCGCCAATGTTCTGACGCATATGGCGAAGAATATGCATGTCCGGGTTGCCGATGTGCTGACGAAACAATTGCTGCCGGGCGGGCTTGTCATGACCGGGCGCGGCGAAAGCCTGACTGGGCTGATGGACGATTTGGAGCCGTCGCGCGATGTGCGCGGCGCCTATCAGCAACGCCCGAAAGGCGGCAAGGTCGCCGCCGCCTGATCCCGCACGCTTCGCAGTGCCCCTTCGGCATGCTAAGGCCCGCGCCATGAAGACCGCACTCGACCTCACTCGCAAACCAGACTTGCCGAAGGGCCCGGCCTCTTTGGCGGGCCTATCTTTGACCGCACTCAAGACAGAGATGCAGACGCTTGGCGTTGCACCCAAGCAAGCGGGTATGCGGGCCAAACAGCTGCGCCGCTGGATGCATCATATGGGCGCTCAGTCCTTTGATGAGATGACGGATCTTTCAAAGGATTTACGG
>CAYGKE010000049.1:0-21026 GCA_964350465.1 uncultured Hyphomonas sp. | reverse complement strand
CTCCTTGCTTCCAGTTTTACCTTGCAAGGCGTCTACCGTTCTAGGGGCACATCACAGAGAATGCGATTCTTAGGGAACTGATCATTGTAGGCTCCGGCGACTTTTCCTGTATCGCAGTTAGCCATGTGACGCGGAGTTGTGTATTCAATTCTTGAGAACATTCTGTTCTAGAAAGTATCACTATAGAAGTAGATGCATATGATCGATGACATAAAGTCCATGGCCATCTTCGTCACCGTAGTAGAAGCGAAATCATTTCGGGGAGCGGCGAAAAGGCTGGGACTTTCGCCGTCTGTCGTGAGCAACCGTGTCTCAAAACTGGAGAAACAACTGGGGGCTGCGCTCCTCTATCGGTCCACCCGCTCACTATCATTAACGCAAGAAGGTGAGCGGCTATTTGCCGTAGCTTTTGATATGGTTCGGGCAGCCCGCAAGGGTTTGGAACTGTTTGGATCAAGTGCGGAGCGAAAGATCACGTCCCTTCGGATCGCAATTCCTGCCACCATGAATGCCCACCCGATTGTACAAAAGATCGCCGAATACGTTGCAGATAATCCAGGGGTATTGATCAATATACTCTCGTCAGATCGGGAAAGTGACCTCCAGAAAGATGGCATAGATGTTTCAGTTCGGATGGGAATATTTCGCGACTCCGACCTGAGGACCCGGCGCATCGGCGAGGAACAACGCATCATTGTTGGTGCCCCGGCATTTCTTGCCAAGCACAAGCTTCCTAAAAAGCCGGAAGATCTGACGGAGTATGATTTTATCAGCTTCTCCCTCGTTCCTGATGCTGTGACGCTCAAAAAACCGGGGCAAAAAACCTACTCCCTATGGGGGCGAACTGCCGCCGTGACTGACTCTGCCGAAACGGCACGCGCACTCGCCATAGCGGCGATAGGATTATCGGCATTGCCGCATTGCATCGTCGAGTCCGATCTTGCCCAGAATCGATTGGTTCATCTACTTCCGGACTGGACCGAACAGACACTACCGATCAATTTGGCGTGGCCGCGAAACGCGACTCTCAACAACACGACACGCGAGTTTATTAACTTCCTGACCACCTAACACCAAAGGACGCAAATACGAAAGCTATAGTCCAGAACACATTGGGCCATACAAACCTAAGCCAGTTTTTCTGCCCGGTCGATCCCAACAATGTGATCTGAATGGAGGGGAGTAATGACAAGTCGATAAGGTAATGCGATCAATTTTGGAGGGACTTGAGCGAACCGTGTGGTAAAACCAGGCCCACAATCAAACCGTGCCATATCTGTACCATCCTGTTAGCATTGGCTGGGATCGGCAACGCCGTGCGCACCGCAAAAAACCGACGTATTTGAGGAGGAATCTGTAGCTTCAACTCTCGGGAGACGAGGCTTACTGCTTCATGTCGCCGCCGTGATAGGCCTGGGAAATCGCAAAGCTGTCTTCAAACCAATTCCAGCTTTTCACCTTTCCATCGACAACGGATACACGCACAGCCCAGCTGAATTTGCCGGTTTCCACGCCACTATTGTTCGCTGTTGCGCTCATCGTCCCCATGAACACCGCCTGATCATCTGCGGCAAAGCTATAATCAGTCGTCCAGCTTGTGGTTGTTAGGCCGGCGCCGAATTTCGGAAGGAACTCATTGAGCACGACATCCTTCCCTTCCCACGGTCCGCCACCCCAAGGAACCGAGAAATCTCCCTCATTGTGCCAAACAAAATCGTCAGACATAAGGCCTTGCAGCGTTTCCATGTCGCCCGAACCAGCTGCCCATAAAAAGGCCTGAGCCGTTTCGAGTGTTGCAGAGCTCGGATCAGCGACTGGCGTTGTTTGTTTGGCCGCCTGTTCATCGTTTGCAGTGTCAGCCACCAATGCTTTCTCGGTGACGCACGCTCCCAGCAAGATCACTGATCCAACCAATACGGTCGATAGTTTGTGGTTAATATGCGTGTTCATCGAAATACCCTTTTCAGATTTCCATAGTCAATTGCATCGGTTATGTGAGCTCTTACGCCGAGGTTAAATTAGGCGTTAGCAGTTGCGTCTTCGCGCTTCACCTTCTTGTGGGCGTCCTCATTCGCCCCCTTTTTCCAATAACTGGAGATATAAAGCTGCTCCTTGCCCAATCCCTTTTCTTCCCGCAGGAAAGCGCGTGCACGGCGCATCATCTCAAACTCGGCAGCAACCCAGGCAAAAACCCGCCCACTCGGCCAGTTAATGGACCTCATCTTTCGTTCCATTTGCTCAACGTTTTCGCCGGGATACGGATTGTGAACCCAATGAAGCGTCACACCTGTAGGGCGCACCAGATTCTGCTCATCCGCAGGTGAGCGAACTTCAATAATCACATCACCGCGGGCATCATTAGGGAGCTGCTCCAAGTTGACAGCAATAGCTGGAAGAGCGGTCATATCGCCTAAGACAAAATACCAGTCGGCTCTTTTTGCGAGTGGCCTTGCCGGTCCCGGTCCTCCCACAAGGATTTCATCTCCGGGTTTGACGTTCATCGCCCATTCTACGGCTGGGCCGCCTTCACCTCCGGAGCCATGCAGAGCAAATTCTATATCAATCTGCTCAGGCGTCTGGCGGCGAATGGTGTACGTTCGCATGAGCGGTCGACTACTCAAACCGCCAGGCGACAGCATGAGCTTAACATAGCCGCCGTCTTGCGATGGCGGAAATCCTTGCAACGCTTCTCCGCCAAGCGATACATTGCGCATGTTAGGCGTCAACTGCTCGGCGGCGAGTACTTTGAGTAATTTGGGGCTGGGTCGTTTCTTCAACATTCACTCTCAATTTCTTCAGTCGATTGGCTTTAGACTGTCTGAGCCCACCAATCCGACTCCTGGAGCTCACCAACAATAATTGTTGTCTCAAAGCTGGCCCGCATGATGTACCATTAAGTGGGTTGGTGGCGATCAATTCGCAAAACCGAATTCAACGCCCGTCATTAAGTTTTGACTATTGAAAAGATTCCTCATTGAAGTTTACAAGCCTCCTGTGGACAACGCTTTCACGCACTGAGGCACTCTTTAGTAAATTGTTTTGTATGAATTATTTTTTCCGACCGGGCCAAAAGTCCCGTAGACAATCTCCACGTGCTCGGCCTCAAGCGCTTAGTGTTGGACGAATTGTGCTCGAGAATTGGGTTTGACAGAAAATGTCTCAGCAACAAGATAGCCGTCACAGGAAGGTGCTCGCCTCATGAGGAAGAAAAGCGCCACAATCTTGGAGGAATACTGTGAGCGAATTTTCAAAAGGCGCGGGGCCACTTTTCGCCGCGACCATTGGCACGATGGGCGGTATTATGACGCTCACCAACTACTCCCAAGGTTTTTTTGTAGGACCGGTCATTACTGAGTTTGGCTGGACTCCCGGTCAATTCTTCCTGGGCTTTACGATTTTCATGTGCGCGGGTTTGATAACAGCGCCAATAGTCGGATCGCTCGGCCAGCGTTACGGCATCCGGACATTGGGTATGATTGGCTTAGTCGGGCACTCGATGGCCTATGTTATCCTATCCCTCAATCCCGGATCGCTTCCAATTTGGTATGCAAGCTGGGCCTTGCTTGCGGTGCTCGGCGCTGGCTCACTGTCTGTCATCTGGACCGCCGTCCTGAACGGGTGGTTCATCAAAAACCGCGGAGCCGCAGTAGGTATCACCATGGCGGGCACCGGTATTGGCGCATTCATTCTTCCGCCTGTGGTCGAGTTTCTCATCTCTAATCACGGTTGGCGCGCCGCGTATCAGGGCATCGGGATCGGCGCGCTCGTCATTTCGCTGCCCGTTGTCTTCTTTCTGTTTCATGAGAACAAAGAGCCCACAGCTGCCAATGCGGCGCCTCCTGATCAAGCTTGGGGCATGACCAGGGGCGAGGCGATGGGCACACTGCGGTTTTGGATTCTGGGAGCGGTCCTCTTTCTGACTGCTTTTGTGGTCGTCGCTCTGCTGTCAAATTTCGAAAGAATTGTCGGCGCTAAAGGCGTAGACCGCACCACCATTGCCCTAATCGCATCCGTATTGGGTGTGACTGTCATCATAGGCAGACTACTGGTTGGCGCGCTGGTCGACAGATTCTGGGCACCAGGCGTGGCAGCCGTATTTTTTCTTCTTCCGATCACCGCCATGCTGCTGCTGGTGAATGCACCGTTTACAGTTCCGATTGGTATTGCGATTGCGATATTCATCGGACTTGCAGCTGGTGCGGAGCTGGATCTGCTCGCATTCTTGACCAGCAAATATTTTGGCCCCCGGAACTATGCAAAAATTTTTGGCGCCATCTTTGCGTTCTTCACAGTCGGAGCCGGCCTTGCGCCACCTGTCTTCGGAGAGCTTGCGGCAAAAACGGGAAGCTACGCAATTCCGTTGTACATGGGTGTTGGAATATTGATTTTGTCCATCTTGCTCTTTTTGATGCTTGGAAAGTATCCCGATGAAGCGGTGTCAGAAAGCGAGCATTGATTCCTGCCAACGTTCATGAGCTCTGTTCGAATGATCACCTTTGGCGACCCACAAGTTCAAAGCGTTTTTGCGGAGTATGACGCCCGCGCCCAAGAAGAACGTGCACGAATGGGTATGGTGGGGTTTGAAGGCCGGGACAATTATTTGCTGCCAATAGGCCAGGATGTCGGGCGGTTTCTCCACAGCCTTATCCTCGCCAGGAGGCCTGGCCGGATCATCGAAGTCGGCACAAGCTATGGCTATTCGACCCTGTTTCTCGCCGACGCCGCGCGTACGGTCGGTGCGAAGCTGACAACGATTGAGGTCATTGAATCAAAACAAGATTTTGCCAGAATCAAAATGGGCGAGGCTGGCTTGATCGACCACATAGACTTTCGATTGGGCGACGCGATCGAAGTGATCACCGTTGACCCAGGTCCCTTCGACTTCGTCCTTCTAGACATCTGGAAAGATCTCTACGTGAGATGTTTCGAGGCTCTGTATCCGAAGTTGTCGAATGAGGGGATCATTGCAACGGACAACATGATCAAGCCCGCAGGTGTACTTGAAAATGCAAGGGCCTATCGCAAGGCAGTAATGGCTAAGGCAGACTTGCAAACGACACTCCTGTCCATCGGATCAGGTATTGAATTGACGTGCCGCTGGTCTGAACACTCCGACAAACTCTGAGGTCGAGCACTCCTGAATCAGGTCAGGGTTTTCGAGCAATCAAGTCGATCAACGCCGAACGACCGGAATGCCCGGTGCCTTCCTGAAGATCCATCTCGTACTCGCGGAGTTCGGCAATATCCCAGGCTCCAAATCGCGATTCCAGCATCGCACGCGTGTAGAGATGGTCAGGGTTTGGTGGGCCGCCAGTGCCGTAGCCAACTTGACTGGGCGTATAGCCATGCAGCATCAGCACGCCGCCAGGCTTTAGCGTGCATTCAATTCCATCGAATATCTTCGCGCGAAATGATGGCTCAGCAAATTGGATAAAAATGGCAACTACAATGTCGAATCTGGCAGCTTGCCAGTCCCACGATTCAAGGTCGGCGCGTAGAAAATCAACGTCCACACCGCGCATGCCAGACAATCTCTTCGCCTTCTTGAGGCCGATAATGGAGCTATCCATTGCCGTAACAGTCAGCCCTTGCTCGGCCAGATAAACAGAGTTACGTCCCTCTCCATCCGCGACAGCAAGCGCTCGATCACCTTGCTTCAGCCAACCTTTGTGTTTGCGCAAGAATTGACTCGGTTCGGTGCCGAAAACGAAGCCTGGCTTGTCGTATCTTTCGTTCCACATCTACCAGCGTCCCTTTCGTACTTGTAAAGAGCAATCAGGATGCCAGCCACGCTCCGGATTCGCATCTAATCTACTAGCCAATATTTGTATTCCACATTGCTTCATCAGGAAAAACGAGCCCCGCCCTTTCCTTGGCTTCAGTTTGACGAGCAAATGCCGCCTCAAAACTCGGTCGTTCGCGTACACGATGGATATGTGATTTGATCGCGGGGTACCGCTCTAGGGGAAACAAGTCCGTGCTCAACGCCGTCATCAGGCCCCAGTTTATGTAAACGTCCAGGATGGACCATCGGTCACCATACCACCAACTGTCGTCAGTCAGTCGGTGCTCCGCGACGTTGAGTATATGCGTTGTCTTTTCGATACCTCGCTGCCGCACGCCCGACGCATCACCATCTGTGAACCGCGTCGGCATGCGCACTTGCCGTATGAATGGATGCATTGTCGCCGTACACCAGACCAGATCAGCGTGAATAGCTGCCCTGTCGAGCGAACTTTCTGATTTCGGGAAGATCACGTCAGGCTTGAGTGCATCTATGTACAAAAGAATCGCCACATTTTCGGTGATTACGTGGTCGTCAACCGACAGCGCAGGGACTGTGCCATATGGGTGTATCTTTCTGTATGCAGGGTCGTTCTGTTCGCCTGCTCGAATATCGACGACACGGTCTTCGAATTCGATACCGGTTTCCATAAGAGCATTAACTGTCACGGAGGAGCAGGCCCGCAATGGATACTGATACAGGATGTGACGAGGCATTCTCAGGTCTCCGACTTCGTCAGGTGCGTCTCAAAGAATGTAGCGAGGTGAGAGCGACTTGAATGACGGATCACGAGCTCCTCGTGCGAAGAGGCTTTGCGATCAAAGCCGTGGTCTCCAGACAGCACTATGTGCTCAGCTTCCGGCGCGGTTTCTGCCATCATGTGTCTGATCTCTGGCGAGGCGTGTTTGTCTGTTTCTGCAAATTGGAATTGAACCGGGCAGCGGGGCTGCTTGCCGACATGCTCTGTCAGCCGCGTGCCATAGATCGAAGCAGCTGCGTCAAAATCCAGATCGCAAGCGGCTCCAAAAGCGAGCCCACCTCCCCAACAATAACCGAGAATACCGACGCTCGAATTTGACCGACGAAGATCCTTTTCGCAGGCCGCAATATCTGTTTGGATGTCAACGGTGCTCAGCTTCGAGACAAGGTCGAGACCCTTCGTTGGATCAGTGTAGTCGATAACCGCACCACGCTCTTGGCGATCAAACAGTGAAGGCGCGAGAGCATCGAATCCTCGCTCAGACCAGTACCGGCAGACGTCCTTTATGTAAGACGTAACACCAAAAATCTCATGGAGGATCACCAAGCCACCTTTGGATTCTGCTGCCGTAGTGGGCAGCGAAAAGGCACCCAGCTCGTGTCCATCGGTACAATTGATAATTGTCAAAGACATCGATAGAGCTCCAGCTATCCTGCGACCATGCCCTGAACACCCACGGCTGTTAAAGCTGAACGGTCACCCATTTCAGCTCTGTCATCGCCTCCAGGTCGGCGTCGGTTCCTTCACGGCCAACACCACTTTCGCCATTACCGCCGAACGGGACGTGGGGCTCATCGTGAATGGTTGGCCCGTTTATGTGGCACATGCCGGCATTGATATTCTCGGCAAAATGGAACGCCTTATTGATATCCTTGGTAAAAATTGCCGACGATAAACCGTAGACAGTATCATTGGCCTTCTCCAAGCCTTCTTCGTATGAGTCGATAGGGTAGATCGCTGTGACCGGGCCAAATGTCTCTTCCTTGCAGACCATCATCTCTTCGGTCACACCGGTCAGGACGGTTGGCTCGCACTGATTTCCTGACCACTTGCCTCCAGTCAGGACGGTCGCGCCTTTGGAGACGGCATCGGAAATGTGCGATTTCACGCGGTCACGCTGCCGCTCGGAGATGATCGGAGCGATAATGGTTTTTGGGTCTCGCAGATCACCGCCCGCCATACTCGCCGCTGCTCCTGCAAATTGTTTGCAGAACTCGTCGAATAGTGGGCGTTCCACATAGAAGCGACTAGAGCCGATACATGCCTGTCCCGCATTCATAAATATCGAACGAAGCGCCAGAGGCATCACTTTTTCCAGATCCGCGTCTGCCAGAATTACCGTAGGACTCTTCCCGCCAAGCTCCAAAGTATTTGGAGTCTTATTCTTTGCGCACACCTCCAGAATGTGTTGGCCAACAACGGTTGAACCGGTGAAGGTGACAAAATCGACGTCAGGGTGGCCCGTCAACTGATCGCCAATTTCGTATCCAAAACCGGTGACCACATTGAACGCTCCGGCTGGGATACCCGCTTCGTGATAAATTTCGGCAATCAATATGGAAAGCCGAGGCGATAATTCAGACGGCAACTGGACCACCGTGTTTCCCACAGCCAAGGCATTTGCTGTCAGGCGTGCCGTCTTGATCAGTGGGACGTTGAAGGGTGTAATAACCGCAACTACACCTCGTGGCTCACGGATAGACATTGAGAGCTTGCCAGGTGCATCGGAGGGGATCGTTTCACCCCGCACTTGACGTGCCAGCCCTGCCGCGGCGCGCACCATGCTGACGCCTTTGGTGAATTCGAACATCGCTTTGGTTATTGGTGCGCCTACCTCGTCTACCAGACAGTCCAGCAAGTCATTTTTCCGCCGAATCATTATCTCACCGGCCGCAATCAACCAGGCTTCGCGGTCCTTTGGCAGCGTCTTTCGATAGGTGCCAAACGCTGCTTTCGCCGCCAAGACGGCTGCCGCCATATCCTCATTTGTGCCTTTCGCGGCCTTCCCGTAAAGGCTATCGTCAAGAGGGTTGAGAACGTCGAAAGTTTCTCCAGAGGAGGAAGGCCTCCACTCACCACCGATCCACAACTTCGTTTCATGCACGGGCCTGTTTCCTTCTTTTGGTTCGAGTGGCTTCTTCTTCCAGAACATCTTTATTCCTTGCGCCTCACGAAAAAATAGCCGTGGAACGAAGTTCAGATTCAATCTTCATTCGGACCGATCTTCCAAGATGAGGTGCCCAAATGCGGTGTTGGATATCGGCACATGATAGAGACGATGAATCTCCTCAAGGTCGTCGCTCAAGGCTCCCCTCATTATCAGCCACATAACCAATTCAATGCCCTCGGAGCCGGACTCTCTGAGGTATTTCTCGTGATCAATTGCTACAAGGCGGTCAGGGTGCGGCCCGATATTGTCCAGAAAGTACTTGTCAAATTCCTGATTGATTAGGCCAGTTCTCGGGCCTTGCAGTTGGTGCGACATACCGCCGGTTCCGAACACGACGACTTTCAAATCTTCGGGGAAAGACTGCACTGCTTTGCGGATTGCGCGACCGAGATTGAAACACCGATTTCCAGTCGGAGGCGGAAACTGAATGACGTTGACAGCGAGCGGGATCACCGGGCACGGCCAGGCATCCGGCTGACCAAACATCAGCGAGAGAGGCACCGTAAAGCCGTGATCCACTGCCATCTTATTGACAATCGTTAGGTCGAACTCATCCAGAATAACAGATTGGGCAATATGCCAGGCGAGTTTCGGATGTCCCTCGACGTCGGGAACCGGGCGTGGGCCCCACCCCTCATCGGCGCTTTCAAACGATGCGGCACATCCAAGTGCGAAAGTCGGAATCATTTCCAGAGAGAAGGCGCTTGCATGATCATTGTAGACAAGGATGATAACGTCTGGATCCTGCTCTTTGATCCAAGCTTTCGAACGCTCAAAGCCATCGAACAAGGGTGAGAAATACTCCTCTTGTGTGAGGCCCTTGTCGACGGCAACACCGACCAAGGGAACATGAGATGTCGCGACACCAGCGGTTATCTTAGCCATCAGGAATTGCCGTCCTTCCAATCAGAGAGATATTGGTTGCCTTCCGGTGGACGCCCGCCGCCGATCATCATTTCCCTAAGCTTCGATCGTTCCATGCCGGCCATTGCGGCATAGGCCGCTTCGTAGGGCGTGCCGTCGGCGGCCGCGAGTTTCAGCGTATAATAGACGTTTCCACCAAGCTCCAACATGCCGTTCCAGTCTCGCTCCAGAACGGCCTTTTTTTGAGCGTCAGTCATGCCGAACTGTTCGATATAGGCGGCTTCGTCGGCCTTCATCGCAGCCCTGTTTTCGGGCTTGATCAGGGACATCATGAACATATTCAGCGGATATCCCTTCCTCGAATGCTCCGCATCAAAAACAAAGGTACCTGGTATGTCGTGATACGATTTTTCAGCCATCTCAAATTCCTACTCTCGCCCCAGGTCAATTCGTCGAATCTGGGCAAATCTCATCGACACAATACTCAACTACTGGTTCAATGCGCCGCCATCGATATTGATACTTTGCCCCGTCACGAAATCACTATCTTCACTGGCAAGAAACAGCAGCGCGCCGAGCAAATCCTCAGGCACCATCTCTCTCTGTATCGCTCTCATCGCTATGGTCGGTGCTTTCGCGGCACCCAGCAGTTGAGCATGATCCTTTACGCCCTCGCTCTCGGTTAACCCCACGACGAGCGTGTTTACGAAAATATTGTCCTTTGCCACTTCGCGCGACAGCGCCCGTGTTTGCGAGATGATGGCACCTTTTGATGACACGTAGTGCAGGAACATTGGAGCACCTCGAAGTGCGGTACCAGATGAGACGTTGATGATCTTTCCTCGCCCGACTTTTTGCATACTCGACAGTACGGCCTTGGCTGCCTGGAACGGACCTCGCACATTCACCCGCATCACCATATCCCACTCATCCTCTGAGATCTGATGAAACGGCTTTAGGGTAATTGAGGCGAAAACGGCGGCGTTGTTGACCAGTATCTCGATGGGTCCAAACGTCGCTTCTGCTTTAGAAACCATGGCATCAAGAGATACTGACGACGTCACGTCTGCTACAACTCCAATCGCCTCGCCGCCTGCAGATGTTATCGCCTGAACCGCCCCTGCCGGATCAATGATATCGGAGACGACAACCTTTGCGCCTTCCGCGGCAAGGCATTCCGCATACGCTCTGCCAATGCCTTGCGCCGCCCCTGTGACGACCGCCACTTTGCCATTCACACGTCCCATGGGTTCCCTCCTAATCAATTCCGACGATTCTTCTGACCTCCGGCCAGCTTTGCGTCCCAAAAGTCTTGAGATCATTTGTTAAGTCCTCCGGACACCAATCAAGAAACGCCGTTTTGAACGGTTCGGTTTTGCTGATCTTTTTGAACCATGCCTCGACATGCGGGAGTCGGCCATCAGCCCACAAGCCGGACATACCCAGCATATCAAGCCTGTTGACGTAGGGCGCCAATCCAACGTCAGCTAAAGAGAACGCATGGCCCGCCAACCACTCGTGTTCTTTCAGCGCGTCCTCCATTTTGAACAACCAGCTATCGTAGAGACGTATGGTATCAGCGATACCAGGTGCATCAAAGCCGAGGCGAACTATCTCCTGTTTACGGGCTTTCCATTTTGACGTCACAGATTGATCTGGCGTGCTCTTCAAGAATTCTTCCAGCTGTTCCTTGCCCAGACGCATAACAATATGGCGATGACAGCAAACAAATGTGAGTTCACCGCAAGCCGGGTGAAGTTGTTCATCTACGGCCTTCGTCCAGATTCGCATTTGGGTTTTTTCAAACGGATCTGATGGGATTAGATTGTCGCCTGGAAAGACTTCATCCACATATTCGCAGATCAGCGTGGACTCGTTGATGATCTTGTCGTCATGCACCAAAGACGGAACAACGGCTTTGGGGTTTATGGCCCGAAACTCAGGCGTAAACTGTTCGCCCTTTAGAATGTCGATGTAATGCATGTGATCGGGTTTCACGCCCTTGATGTTCAGCGCATATCTAACTTTTGCAGCGCAGACAGACGATCCGTGATGATAAAGCTCCAACATTTGTTGACTACCCCACTGTCTCTTGAGTTTTGGCACTCATCGGCATCGGCCACCACTTCAGAACTGCGGTAGCAAAACTCTCTTTGCTGCGTATTTGAGTTGCCCATCTGGAGACATGTGAAAACCGCTCAAAATGATAGTTAGCCAGCTCGCGAAGCGTAAATTCCAACGGGATCCACGCAATATCGGCTAGAGAGAAACGCTCTCCAGCCAGCCATTCATTCTGACTAAGCACCTGATCTGCATCGGCGAAGCAGTCATCCAGCATCCGCTCTGCGCGATCCAGTTCCGCCTTGGAAAAGGAGTTTTCAGAACTCTTCTTGTGAAATTCCAGCAACTCCTCATTTTTTTGGAGGGTCCGGTATCTTTCCTGCTCGGCTTCTGTCTTTCTCATGCTGTACCGAATTTTCTTATCATAGATATAGGTCTTCACTGCTTTGACGTGGATATCAGAAGACCGCCTCATCCAGTCATGCATAATCTCAACGTCAGCTCGGCTTTTAGGTCGAAGAGGCGGATCGGGAAAGGTGCGATCTAGGTAGTCGATGATGTCCTGAGACTCGATGATGACAACTCCATTGTGAACCAATGTAGGCACAACACCGTTGGGATTTATTCCAAAGTATTCAGGCGTAAGATGCTCTCCCTCAAGGAGATTTAGGTGGTGGCTGGTCCAGCCCAGCCCCTTCTCTTCGAGTGTGATCCGAACCCTCATTGCACAGTTGGATATGCCGCTATGATAAAGATGCAGCCCCTTGAAGGACTTCACTGATAGATTGGTCGGTTCGACAACACCCATCGTTTTCTTGTCCTTTCGCGAGCAATAAAAGAATTGGGAGTGTCGGGTTGCACAACTGCCCCCAAGACACTCCCCCAAGTTCCAGCGCGGGAGGACAGCGCGCCAGGTCGCCCTTAAAACCTTGCGGACAATTTGACTGCGACTTCTCTTGGCTTACGCATCGCCGCCAGAATATTTGGCCCACTTGGAATACCCCACAAAAGAACTTCCTCCTCTGTGAGATTTTTACCAATGAGGGACAATGTGTAACGGTCATCCGGGGACACCAAACGCAAGCTGCCATTAATCAGCGTATATCCGTCCTCAAATGTACCCGGGAGATAGGAGATATCTGTGAAATATTCGCCCGAGTGGATTACATCGGCGCGGCCCCCAAAGCCCCAGTCGCCAAAGGCATCATCATTGAAATACTCGGCGTAAAACGTTCCCTTGGTTTCGGGAGAGAATATTGTAGCGAAGCCAGATAAGTCACAAACTCCGTTCACACGTGCGGAATCTGGACAATCAGGTGTACCTGTAAACTCGTCATAGGTTGCATCGAGATAGGCAAAGTCCATTCCCAGTGTCCATTCGTCATTGACTAGCCACTGCGCATCAAACTCGACACCCTTACTTATGGTTTGAGCCGCATTGTCCACCGAGAACGAGGGCACTGCGCCGGGAATTTGAGTCGCAAGTTGCTGTCCCTCAATCTCCATATAGAAGATTGTCACATTGGTCGCCAGCGCGCCATCCAGCCACTGATTTTTAGCACCAACTTCGAACGTGGTATTCGTCTCTTCATCGAATTCAAAATCAGCCGTCGCGTTCTCAATACGATCACTAAATCCGCCGGTCTTATGCCCTTCAGCATACGTCGCGTACAGGTTTACCGTATCGCTTGGCCGATACTGAAGAGTCGCGGACGGGGTGAACTTGGATTCACTACGCGAACCGACAATGTTTGAAATTGGCGGATCGAACGGCCCAAGCGGTGCCGTCGCTGGATATGGCGTTGTCGCATCTCCATAGCTATTGAAGAAGCGGTCGAATGCGAAATCCTTGGATTCGTCTGAGTACCGCCCGCCGACAATCAACCTCACTTGATCAGTCAGGTCGTATCTCGCCTGCCCGAACAATGCGACTGTTTCTGTGCTTTGCGTCCAGGGCTCATTCCGACGGAGCGCGATTGGTCCCAGCCCTAGTGTAAAGAACTGGACATCCGAGAACTGATTCCTCGTGAGGTCACTGTCTTCGTAATAAGCACCCACAATGAAGTCGAACTTATCGTTGATCAGCTCTGATGTATAACGGATCTCTTGAGATATGCCCTCATAATCCTCAAGACGGAAGGCCCGGAAGGCACCGGTAGCCCCCATATCAATTCCGAAGAAACGATGATCAAATGAATATTCCTGGTAGGCTGTAAGCCAAGAAAGGGTGCCAGATTCAAACTCGTGATCGACACGGAAAGACGCTGTCGTTCTCTCCTGATCACGAGACGGACAGAAATCACCGAAGTTTTCGCCGCCCTGCTGAATAGGCGATCCGTCAATTGTTCCATCGCCATTATTATCAAACAGAATATCTGTACAATCGATATCAATTACCCAGTCCAGCTCAGGCGTAAAGTCTGGTGAGGTGGCCAACACGCCCGCTAGCACAGGTGGGACAGGATTTGTAAACTCAGCACCGTCTGCGCCGAATTCTTCAAACTGGTTGTTTTCCAGTTTAACAGAGACAAGTGTGTTGGGCGTCGCATCCCATTCCAACTTCAGGCGAATATCCTGATCTTCACGCTCCGGCCCGCTTGGTCCTCTATCAGACAAACGGTTTATATAGAAACCGTCATCGGTGCCGAAATTCATGGATAGACGCGCTCTGACACCTTCCGCGATTGGGCCTGACACAAACCCTTGAACATTATTGTAGCCGCCTACAGTGCTGTAGTTTCCGTGTGTCAGGGTGATGCCTGCATCAAAATCATCCGTCGGATCGGCAGTCCGAATGACAAGGGCACCCGCGACCGTGTTCTTCCCGAACAGAGCGCCCTGTGGACCGCGAAGCACCTCTACGCCGCCAATATCGAATACACGGTGCAGATTCATGGCCGCGCGGCCAATATAGGCTTCATCGACAAACCGGCCAACGGACTGCTCAATTGAGTGGGTTGCACCAGATCCAAGACCCCGAACATAGAGGTTCGGCAGGATTGTTGTATTGTTGAGCTCGAAGTTCGGGACATAGGCTGAGATATCAGAGATATCGACCGCGCCGATCTTAGCAATCGTATCCGCCGTAACAGCGCCGACCGATACCGGGACATCCTGCAGTGTTTCGTCACGCTTAGTGGCCGAAACCGTAACGGTCTGCAGGCGGCGTGAATCTTCAGCTTCAACAGGGTCATCCTGAGCTACCGCGGTCGGCGCAATAGCCAGAGCGGAACTCAACGCTATTATGCTAGCAGCACCAAATTGGCTTTTTGCTCTCTTAGTCATTTCCTCATCCTAACTTTTATTCTGTAATGGCCTAAACTCTGACCAGTATTTCTGCGTGATCTTATTCTTCGGCGGGTCCGCATGAATCCAAATCGGTCTGGCCTTCTTCACTCAATGCAGCGCCGAAGGTTGCACGTCCGATCAAGTTTTTAGTCCTCCCAATTGTTCGCCTCATGTGTTCACCGAGGCCAGCCGACTTCTTGTTGCGGCGGCGCTAGAATTGACGTCTTTTTGCAATCCATACAAACTCAAAATCACCATCTAGCGTGAAGTATTGGTTATAGGGTCGAATTTTCGTGATCAATCATTACGACAACCATGTGTCGACTGACTTTATAGAAATTCCAATTTAAGTGCTGTTTCTTATGCATATTTTCAAAACTCACTTGGGCGCGGAGTGCTTCTTCAAAGCGCAACAGGGTATAGTGTTGTAGGAATGTCTCAATCAAATTTGAATCGGGAAAACCCACCAAACTGCACCATCTCGCCCACCTAGCGACAATGAATGGACTACGATTCATCCAGTAGCGCTGCCATACTGCCATATGAAGATCGGCAAACACGCCCCCAACGGCCTGCCCCGACTTTGGCGATGGAGCCCTCAGTATAATGCACCAAGTCCCCGCCGGCATCAGTCGCGCGCTACGGCTCCGATAACCAGCCAATCTCACTATAACTGGATCAGTGTTGGCGAGGACGCGCATCAATGGTGGTGATATCGTCACCAATTCGAATCTGGAACAGGTCGTGGCTGATCTCCAGAGGCCCATCATACCCTTTTCGGGTGACGTCCAACAACGATTGAGCGAATTGTCCGTCATTGCGCGTGTGATAATATACGGCGAGACGCGGCGCTGTTTTGCTAAAGATGTCGGCAGCCTGCTCCGCAGTCGTATGGTAGCCTACGACTCTAGCGGTCTGCACTTCATCAAAGATGGTTTCAAGGTAGGCTATGAGGGCGGGCGACATCACTTCCTGCAAAACAACATCTGCGCCAGCTCCATATATATACAAGTTCTCAGTCGGCCCTGTATCGCCTGAGATCATGACCGATCGACCATTATAGTCGACCCTGAAACCCCAGGCCGGCTTCACCGTAGAGTGGTCTACAAGAAACGCCGTTACCTCCACGCCATCATGCGAATAAACGACCTCGTCTTCGGTCAACTCAGTGATATCGTCCTCCAAACCGCTCAACGTGCCCGGAACGCCATCTGTGAAGCGGCTATTTATATCGAAGCCGAATGCCCGACGCATGTGCTGCATCATCTCCAAAGTTCCGACAGGACCAAATGTTTTCATCCGGTCCAGACGGCCTTGAACCCAACCATTCAGCCACAAATCGTCGATGCCAACGATGTGATCGGAATGCAAATGAGTGATAAACAAGCGATCAACCTGAGTGATCAGTTGTGGATCGACTTGTGCCAGCCGCGCTGTACAGCCGCGGCCACAATCAAACATAAGGTTTTGACCGGCGGCCTGCACCAGGATGGATGGCCCAAACTGTGTTGCGCTTGGTACAGGTGTTCCAGATCCCAATACAGTCACAACAATATCCGCGCTCGAAACCTCTGGGCTTGAATTTGGAATCAACGCCTGAGGAACTTCCGAACCCGCAGTCGGGAGCTCAGTGCCTGAGCCGGACGATACAAGGGCAGAGCCGATCAGCATGATTGCGATGCCGCCCAGAACTATTGGAACCACAAAAGATCTCATGAGAAGGCTCCGCTTGAGGGCGATCCGCTAATTGGCCGTCGGCGTTCGCGAGACCCATATCCACAATGGGCGCAGCCAGGCAGGATCACTGATAATTCTCACCACATAACTAAAACAGTGCCGTTGCAGCAAGTCAGTTTAAGGAAAGCTCATGCGTATTTAGCTATAACAGGAATGCCAGCTGTCTATGCACCGGAAGATAATACTACAATTTGCCCGCAGTTTTCTGAATTTCTTAGATCCATATTTCATTTGTGACGAGCCGCAGATCGCCTACAGCGCTCTTTGCGCTATATCCTTTACTTAATCAATATTGCCGCAAATGGTTTTGATCGCCAAGCGCATCCCCCTTAACCTCTCCAGAAAACAAGCGGCTTGAAGCCAATTCAAGCGCAACGGGAATTTGAGGAAACACCATGAAATATCTCGCTCTTTCAGCGTCTCTCATACCGCTGTCTCTGGTTTTGGTCTCGAATGCAGCCGCGCAGGGCGACATCGGGGCTGAGGCTGCTCTAGACAACACCGCAGTGGAGGCTGCACGGACGCTTGGCACTGTGACAGTGACGGCGCAGCGAAGAGCTGAATCCATCAATGATGTGCCGATCGCCATAAATGCGCTTGATGGGGACGCGCTTGAAGAAGCAGGCATTGCAGATACCGATGATATTGTTGCTTCATTCCCCAATTTAGGCCTCAACGAGCGCTCTGGATACAACAGCGGTGTATCGATCCGCGGCGTAGGTACCGACAACTTCCACATTTCGGGTCAACAATCAGTCGGAACATATATCGACGATGTGTCGATCGTTTCACCATTCGTCAGCACAATTGGCGTATACGACATTGACCGTGTTGAGGTGTTGCGCGGACCGCAAAACACGCTTTATGGCCGCAATACTACCGGCGGTGCGATGGTGTGGCACACTAACAAGGCGCGACCGGGGGATGGTACAAACGGTTACGGATCGGTCGGCGTCGGTAATGGCGGCTTGTTCGAGTTTGAAGCTGCTGTCGGCTTCGATGTCTCGGATAATTTCGCCGTTCGCATCGCTGGAATGAGCGACAGCTTTGACGGCCTATGGGAAGATGCCATAACCGGTGACGCCACCGGCAATGGGTATGATCGCAAAGGTGTGCGAGTTAATCTTCAATATGATATTTCCGACAACACCAATCTAAACATTGGTGTGTCGCATGGCACATCAGACGGCCAGGACACCGCTTATGCCTATCGCGGCAATCGGCTATCAACAGGTGCCGTCGACCCCCGTCTGAATAGTGCACCCGTTGAAGACTCTGCTGGACGAAATGATAATTATGTTATGGCGACAGCAGCTGAGGTGGCCGCCAGCTCGTTCCTGTCTGACCAGTTCAATCGGGGCACTGGCATGGTAATCGTCAACCCCATGCCCGGTCCCTTTAATCGACTGATCAACTACTCGACCGACTTTGGAAAAACTTATGTGCACCCCGAGGCCGGGTATGAAGCTGAGTGGAATGGCATTCGAGCCAACGTGTCTCACGAGTTTCAGGACTTCGCCGACCTGACAGTCCTAGCCTCGTATGACGAAACGACACTCTTTGGGGTAAACATCGCTGATCTCACAGGATTTGGTGCTGTTCAAGACGGCGATTGGGAAGTGATGCAACTTGAAACACGTCTTGCATCCAACGCTTCCGACATATTCCGCTGGATCGTGGGTGGATATTATTCCACCGAAGAATCTAAACAGGACACATGGGTTCGCAATGGCGGCGCCGCCGGCGGACAAGGAGTGGCCCCTGGTATCGATATCGACAGTGAGTACGACAACTTCTCGATCTACGGACAGGCGGATTATCAAGTTACAGATGCCCTGAACTTCACTGCAGGTCTTCGCTACACCGAAGACGAATTGAAGGGAGATTGGTTTCGGACGGTCTGCGGCTTTGCGCGCTCGGTGAACGGCGTGAGTAATTGGACTCGCGACGTGCGCGCAAATGGTTGTCCGGGGTTTACTGGCCCAGGACAAATTGGACCAAGGACGGCGCAAACCCCTACTCAAGAACTTAAGGAAACCGGCTGGAAAGTCGGAGCCGACTACAAAATCGGTGACACCTTATTGTACGCTAGCGTCTCAAGGGGGTTCAAAGGCGGCGCATATGACAACCGACCGCTTGCAACCGGGGAACTGCCAATCGGTCCAGAATTCTTAAATGCCTATGAGGTTGGTTTTAAGTCGACTCTGGCGGACAACCGCATCCAACTAAATGGCGCAACTTTCTACTATACGTGGGAAGACCTTCAACTCTTCGACATCATTGGTGGAAGCGCAGCGCTCCTGAATGTGCCGGAGACCGAACTAATTGGCGCCGAGCTTGATGCGAAAATAATATTGAACGATAATTGGTTGGTGCAAGCTGCTGTGGGTGTTGTTGAATCCGAGGTGACTGATATAAGCGGTCTTCCGGTTGGTTCGAATGTTGCCGCCGGAGATGAGATTTCCAACACGCCGAACCTGACGGCCAATTTCCTCGCCAATTACACGACCGACTTCGCCGAGGGAGAACTGAGCTTCACAGGGTCCTGGAGATACGCGTCCGAGTATTTCTATGACTTTTCTCAAACCACGGCGCGTGACACTGCCCCATCGCAAAACTATGTAAATGCTGATGTTGCATATAGTTTTGGCGATAGCTTGCAGCATTCCATTCGCCTATATGGCAAGAATCTCACGGAAGAGTTTCACTGTTCCGGTATTCAAGATGGACCCGCGAGCGGCCAAAACTACTCTTGCCGAATTGCACAGTTTGGTGAGCGGCAAATTGGTCTTAACTTGAAGACGAACTTTTGAGTTAGACGCCTGGCGATGAGCCAAGACGTTAGCGAGCAGGGGAAATTCTACCCTACGGCCGAGTGTGAGGGAGCCAAGAATGTCGGCAATTTTCAAATTGTTGAACACCATCTTACTGATTGGCGCGACTGTAGCGTGCATGGCGTCTTCGCTAACCAATCCCAGTGCTGCCGAGACAGACACAACTCGGCAATTGCTCGCGCGTAACGCGGAATTTGAAAAAGCTGTTATCCAGGTTGCGCCCAGCGTATACACCGCCGTTGGGTACGGTGTCTCGACGGTCAGTATGGTTGTCGGAACAAACGGTGTTGTCATTATTGACACGGGTATCGACACGATTAGCGGTGACGAAATACGTGCAGATTTTCGAAAGATCACCGACAAACCAGTCAAAGGTATCATCATTACTCATGGGCATGGTGATCACACAGGCGGCCTGAAGTCATTTCTTGATGCGCCGGATGTTCAAGTGTGGGCAGGTGAGAGTTTTGGGGAGGAGAAGCGAACCCTTGAGAGCGCTGGGCTGACTATTCAAAGAGAGCGCGGCGCCAAGCAAGCTGGCTTCATGCTCACACCCGAACAGCGCATCAATAATGGCGTCGCAAGAGCTTATTGGCCGAAGCGAGGCGGAGCGATATTTGCGCCTGATGATCAAATTGGACCCAACAAATTCGTTCGTCAGGTTCGGACTGAACTGACAATAGCCGGACTCGAACTCGTGCTTATGCCGGTAGGCGGAGAAACAAAAGATCACGTCTATGTCTGGTTTCCAGCAGAACAGGTTGCTTTTACAGGTGATAATTTCTACAAGTCATGGCCGAATCTTTACGCTATCAGAGGCACCGGATACCGCGACGTCCTCGACTGGGCCGATGCCGTTGACAGCGTTTTGAAGGAGCAACCAAACGCGATAGTTGGTGGGCATACACGGCCGGTCATAGGTGCTGATCAGGTTCAAGATATACTTGGGAACTATCGCGATGCCATTCATTCGCTGTTTGAACAAACAATCAAAGGCATGAACGAGGGGATGACGCCTGACGAACTCGTCGAATTTGTCCAGCTTCCGGAGAAATATAAAACGCTAGACTACTTACAGCCCTATTATGGCAATCCGGAATGGGCAATCCGTTCTATCTTCAATGGCTATTTGGGATGGTTCGACGGCAACGCTACAAGCCTGTTCCCGCTTAGCAATGGAGAAGAAGCGAAACGCATGGCGCTACTCGCCGGGGGAAATGATAAACTCGCCTCATTAGCGACGACTGCCCTTGGGGAAGGTGATTATCAATGGGCTGCTCAACTATGTGATCATGTATTGGCTTTGGAACCAAACCATAAAACTGCAATGTTGACCAAGGCAGATGCACTGTCGGGGTTGTCCGATCAGGTCCTTACGACAACGGCCCGAAACTACTATCTTAGCAGCGCCAAACTGTTACGTGAAAAGGCTAATAAATAGTCGCCCACACGACTTTCAAACCAGGTGACGCGTGATGTGCCCCTAGAACGGTAGACGCCTTGCAAGGTAAAACTGGAAGCAAGGAG
>CAYGKE010000048.1:0-21441 GCA_964350465.1 uncultured Hyphomonas sp. | reverse complement strand
AATGGAAACCAACCCATAAAGTGATTTGCGGGGTTTTCACACAGGCTCGACCCAAGGCAGACATGCAGGCTGCAGCCCTTAATCCGGGGGTTTTTCGGGACGCCTCGCACCACACCTGCACCTGTGGCGCGCATGGGCAGAGGGCCGTCAGAACACGGCTTTCAGTCACTGCGCTATAGTAAAAAGATATACTAATTCAAGCCTGTATCATTAGAGTCACACCTCTGCCGATTTTCCGATTCTGAGGCTTTCGTAACTTTCATTCCGGCCCGGATATCGGTCTCTGCCCTCACGCCCAATAAAAGGGCGTAACAGGAGTAGAAAATGAAAAAGACTATCACAGTAGCTATCGCCTCCCTCGTCGTTGCAGCTGCCCCTTCCGCTTTCGCCGAAGGCTGGTATGCGGATGGCGGTTACACGTTCATCGGCATCGACACAGATGTTGCTGACGTGGATCTCGGCGCGATCACCGCGCATGGCGGGTTCGACTTCAACGAGAATTTCGGGATCGAAGGCGAAGCGGCCTTTGGTGTCGCGGATGAAGACTTCTCCGACGGCATCAACTCAGCCAGCATCGACCTCAGCTATCTGGTTGGCGTCTATGGCAAGGTCCAAATGCCGGTTGGCGAGAACGTCAACCTGTTTGCCCGCGCCGGTCTCGTGAATGCGGAACTGGACGTGGAAGTGACCGGTCTTGGCACCACGAGCGAGAGTGATACCGGGGCCGGTTTCGGCGTCGGCGGCACGTTCGCGTTTTCCGAGCGCATGTTCGTTCGCGGCGACTATACCCGCTACGACATTGAAGACCTGGAGGCAGACGCCTTCACGGTTGCGCTTGGCGCCAAGTTCTAGGGGTTCCTGGAACTAGACCTGACAAGGCTCCGGGGTTTCAGTCCCGGAGCCTTTTTTCTAGCGCTTGTCTTCCTCGTCGCGCGGATCATCGAGCCGGAACAGGCGCGGGTCGAGACGGTTATTGGTGGTGACATCGCTCAGTGAGACCTGCGTCGTGTTGAGCTCCGAGTCGGTGGCAATCCAGCCGAGGAATTCAAACTGCTCGGTCTCGAATAACAGGGTCAGTTCGCCATCAACCTCGCCGGTGGCGTCGCGAACGGTGATCCCGGCCAGGCCATAATCCTCGCTGACACTGACAATCTCGATATCGGGATCACTGAAATCCAGGCCGTCATCCAAGATCAGGCCAAGCGGCGTCGAGCCCAGTGGAATGCGGTCGACAGTCTCCAGCTCGCTATCTTCCATGGCCACCGTCGTACCGTCCGAAACGATCAGGATCGGGGTCGGATCATCATAGTCGAAACGGACCTTGCCAGGGCGTTGCAGAGCAAAAGCGCCGGTCATCAGGCTGCCATCGGCATTGGCCTGGGTGAAATTACCCTTGGCGGTTCTGGTTGTCGTCAATGCGCCGCGCGCCTGTTCCAGCAGACGCGTCTGCATCTCTGCCGACAGAGACTCAGCCTCAATTGGCGCTGGCTGAACCGCGCCGGCGTCGAGAGCGGCATCGGCGGGTGGCAGCGACCCTGCCTCTGCTTCGAGGGCCAACTCTTCTTCGAGCGTAAGGGGCACGTCTTCGACAGGGCCCGTGTCCGTTTCTGCCGCGTCGTTGATCTCGACGCGCGGCGTGACTTCAGGCGGCGCAACCGCCGTGACCGGAATATCCTCGGCAGCCTGCGTGATCTCTTCCTGCGTGCCGGGCATCGCAGCCTGCAGGACGGTCGGCAATTGCTGGCTCAGGACAAAAATCGTCGCAAGCGCTGTCAGTGTCGGTATCATGTGGATCTCCACTTGTTTCGATGCAGAGATAACGATGCTTGCGCAACTAAAACAGGGCTAAAACTGGGCATTTGTGCCCGTTTTCGTTGCCTTGGGTTCAGCCGAAGTCGGGATGTCTGCGGCCAAAACGACCTTTGCCCCAGATAATGCTTCCCTTTTTAGCAGTTATGGCGCATTTTTGCACAGTTTCCGACATCCGAGAAAAGCGATGAATGATCTTGATTGGGAAAATTTAAAGACCCTTCGGGCGCTATCGGAGGCAAAAACCGTGCGCGCGGCCGCCGCCAAGCTGGGTGTGCATCACGCCACAGTCAGTCGCCGTATCGATCAGTTGGAAGAGACACTTGGTGCGCGCCTGTTCGATCGCCAGCCCGAAGGCCTCGTGATGACACCGGCGGCTGAGGAACTGGTTGCGGTTGCCGGAGACTTCACAGAACAATTGCAGGCCTCACAACGCCGCCTGGAAGGCAAGGATGCCGAACTGAAAGGCCGTGTCGTCCTGACCATGGGATCACCGATGGCAGAGACCCTGTTTGCGCCGGAACTGCCCGACTTTGCCGACAGATATCCCTATCTCGACCTGCATATCGTCTCGACCTATGACGTGCTCGACCTATCGCGCCGCGAAGCCGATATTGCCGTACGCCTCGATGACGATCCACCGCCCAGCCTTGTCGGCAAGCGATTGTTCAGCGTCCATCAGGCAACTTATGCAAGCCGAGACTACTATACTCGCCTGCGCGACGATAAGGACCAGACCATTGCACGCTGGATTGGCTGGGGCGAACGGGCAGAGCGTTTTCACGAACTGATTCAGACGACCAATTTTGCAAATGCGCCTGTGTGGGGCAGTTTTGACGATGTCAATTTGCAGCTGGCCTGCGCCAATGCAGGCCTCGGCCTGGCGATCCTGCCTTGTGTTCTGGCCGATAAGCAAGAGAATCTCGTCAGATTCGGATCGGGGGAATCCGAACCCCTTTTTGATCTCTGGCTACTCACCCATAATGACTTGCGCCACACCGCCAAAATCAGAGCCGTCATGGACTTTGCAGAACGGGTCCTGCGCAAGCATAAGGACGCATTTGAAGGCCGCCTGCCTGAAGTGGCAGATGCCACAATTTCCAAGTGATATTAGCGCAGTATTGGTCCAGCATAACGGAAAATTTTGAACTATAAGCATATTGTTTAGATGTCATTGGTGCGTTTCTGCGCCACGCAGTTGCAATCATTCGCTTCGACATTCGCGGCCTCACGCAGTATCAGATAAATGTGACTGGGGCGTCATTTTCGTTTTTCACAGCCTCCCGTCGCAAAACACAAATATAAAAGGAGCCAATCATGGCCTTTCCTCCCAAGACTATCCTCGCTGCATTTGCTTGCTCAATCGCGTTCGGCGCGCCTGCATTCGCCGATTCAATTGCAGATTCTGCAGACCTTTGTCTCGATCAGCTTGAAGCTGAGTCCACCGGGCAACTTGAAAATGCCACCTACAAGTTCAAAGGCGCACGCGGTTCATCGGTCAAGAAACTGACATTCAAGATGCGCCTCGATGGCGAGACCGAGAAAGTTGTCTGCAAGGTCAAGCGCGGTGAGATCACAGAGATCGAGTGGCCTGAAATCGTCACAGCGCTCAAAATCGAAGACGCAGCCGTCGTCGCTGACAATTCCTAATAGCTGCCAAAGCTATCAGGCCTTCATAACCTCGGTGACGACATAGGTCAGCGGATCCTCGCCATGAAAAGCGATGGTGACGTATTCCCCCGGCCGGAACTCGTGGTCACCGAGGCGATGGCCCCCTTCATCAGGGCCTTCCTCGTCCTCATCATAGTGAAATCGCCACTGGTTGCCGCGATGGGTAAGCCAGCCATCAGCGCGTTCATCCTCATCCGGGTGGAAGCGCTCGACCGTGCAGGCCGTTCGGTTGGCCCGCCATTCTTCAAGATCTATCTTGCCACTGGCATTCAGCGGCGCGACCAGAACATAGCCTTGCTTATCATCGCCATTGGTGATGCCAGGATTGCGCGCCAGACGCATTACGATCCGCTTCAATGTCATTATTTCAATTCCCTTCCAATGCTAATGGCACAGCGCCAGGGCAGGCCCCTGTTCTGAGTTGAGTATCGCCCGGCTGGTCCCGCCAAAAAGCAGCTCGCCGATCCGGCTATGACCGTAGGCGCCCATGACAATCAAACTGGCTTCATGCGCCTTTGCCGCAGCCAGTAGCGCTTCGGAAACCGGACTATCCAGCGCCTCATGAACGGTCTCAATACGGTCATCGTGCAGCCAGTCTGTGAGCGCGGCTACCGAAGCCGCGCTTGAACATAGCACGTCCTTTTCCAGCCGGTCAGCATTCTGCGCAATGACAACTTTATCGAAACCACTGATCAGGCGCTCGTGCATGCGCACAGAGCGCGCGGCCTGCGGGCTACCGTCCCAGGCGATCATGCAGGTCCCGCGTTCGGGCATCTGGTCCCCTGCAAGCACAAGCGGCAGACGTGCTTCCATCAGGATATGCTCAAAAGTCGGGTTCAGGGCATGCGCTGAATGGCTTGCCCGGCGCGGAAGAACAAAGGCATCGGCCAGCGCCGCATTGCAGCGCGCATGCGCCATAATAGAGCCTGTTTGATGCTCCAACTCGGCTCTCAACCAGCCGCCAGCAGCAGCCGTCTCAGCCGCAAACAGGCGACCCATCCGTTCACGCAGCTTCGTTTGGGCCGCCGCGAGAGTGTCATAATTGGCACCGCCCGCCATAATCATTTCCGGCCCGACCACATAGCCCAAGGCATCGGCGGGATCTGGCAGCGCCAGAACACCCGTCAGATGGGTGTGCAATCGCTTGGTCAGGCGAATCGCGCAGGCAATTTGCACGCTCGCTTCGGCTTCTGAGCTTCCCAGCATGGCGATGACAGACATAATAACCCTCCGCTAGAACCCTTTGTATTCTTAGGAGATAGGCGCGCCGCGCCGGGGTTTTGATAAGGGATTCTACGGAGTTTTATGTGGAACCGATTTTGGCTCCGCGCACTATTACACTATGTTCAATTGATCTCGGTACCGATTTGGGATTTTCCTGAACGGCAATCGGGCAAAAGGGGAACCTGATATGAAAAAGACACTTATTGCTCTGACCGCTCTTGGCATGCTTGCCGGCTGTCAGAATATTTCAAATCGTACGCTTGGCACGACCGCAGGCGGCGCTGTGGTTGGCGCTGGCCTTGGCACACTTGCTGGCGGCGATGACAAACGCAACGCCGCTATTGGTGCAGCCGTCGGCGCGATCGCAGGCGCTGCTGTTGGCGTTTACATGAACAAGCAGGAAGAAAAGCTTCGCCAGCAGACCGCAGGCACCGGAATTGGCGTCGAGCGCATTGGTGACCAGATCGAACTGACCATGCCGTCCGGCATCACGTTTGACGTGAATAGTGCTGCGATCAAACCAGGCCTGCAAAGCACGCTGAACGATGTCGCCGCGACGCTGACCGAGTATCCATCTACTGCGGTCGATATTGTCGGCCATGCCAGCTCTGACGGCGCCGACGACTATAATCAGACCCTGTCTGAAAAGCGTGCGGCCTCGGTCAAGAATTACCTGGTCCTGAACGGCCTTCAGGAAGTCCGGGTCAGCGCCTTCGGGGTTGGCGAACGCCAGCCAATCGCAACAAACGATACCCCGGAAGGCCGCGCGGCCAATCGCCGGGTCGAAATCCTTCTGACACCTGTGGTCGAGGGCTAGAACAAACTCCCCGGGACGCTGCCTATCTGGCGGAGTTCCTAAGAGAAAGGCCGGAGCGGGTTGGTGCTCCGGCCTTTTTCTATTTGGTCAGTCTGTCTCGCGCTAGGCGGCGGCTTTCTCAGATGTGCCGGCGGGCGGGAAACGGCTGTAGAAGGTCTCGCCATTGGCCGCCATGTCGCGCAGCATTTGCGGCACCTTGAACCGGTCGCCATACTTTTCCGCGAGGCGGTCGGCTTCTGCGACGAAGGCCTCAACCCCCCAGATCAGGTCGACATAGGAGCAGCAGCCGCCTGAATAAGGCGCAAAGCCCCAGGCCAGGATCGAGCCGATATCGCCGTCACGCGCATCGGTGATCACGCCCTCTTCAAAGCAGCGGGCAACCTCAACCGCCTGGCGGACGAGCAGCCGGTTGGTCAGCTCTGTCTTCAGCTCCGGCGGGCACTCATCAACAGTGACATCAATGCGTGAATTGAGGTCCGGCCAGAGGCGTTCCGGCTTGCCTTTTTCGTTATAGTCATAAAAGCCCTTGCCGGCCTTGCGGCCGACCCTGCCCTGATCCTCGACCAGCCAGGCCATCATCTGGCCAAGCTCATTGCTGTCATAATCAATGCCATTGGCCTGCGCCATCTGGCGGCCAATCTTGAGGGCGGTATCGAGGCCGACACTGTCAGAGACCTCGAGCGGCCCCATTGGCATACCGGACTGACGACCGACATTCTCGATGATCGCCGGCTTGATGCCCTCGGCCAGCATGGTCAGGCCTTCCTGGGTATACGTGCCGAAGCAGCGCGAGGTATAGAAGCCGCGGAAATCATTGACGACGATTGGGGTCTTGCGGATCGCCAGGACATAATCGATCGCCTTGGCAAGGGTTTCCTGACTGGTCTTGTCACCCATGATGATCTCGACCAGGCCCATCCGCTCAACCGGAGAGAAGAAGTGGATGCCGATGAAGTTCTCAGGCCGCACCGAAGCTTCGGCGAGACCCGTGATCGGCAGGGTCGATGTGTTGGACCCCATGACCGCCGTATCAGACAGCTGTTCTTCTGCCATCTTGGTGATCTTGGCTTTCAGTTCAGGGTTTTCGAACACCGCCTCGACAACCAGGTCAGCGCCCTTGAAGTCATCATAATTGTCGGTTGGATGGATACGGGCGAGCAGGGCATCGCCTTTTTCCTGAGTCATCTTCCCGCGACTGACGGCTTTTTCGACCAATTTGCGAGAGTATTCCTTGCCCTTGTCGGCATTTTCCACAGAGATATCCACAAGTACAGTGTCAATACCGGCCTTTGCGGTCTCATAAGCGATGCCTGCGCCCATCAGGCCAGCACCGATGACAGCGACCTTGCCGAGCTCATATTTCGGCACACCTGCCGGACGACTTGCACCCTTGGACAGGGCTTGGGTCGACAGGAAGAGCGAACGGATCATCGCCTTGGCTTCGGGACGCGCCTGCGTGTTCAGGAAGTAACGCGTCTCAACCTTGAGGGCTGAATCCATAGGCAATTGCTGGCCCTCATACACGCAGGACAGAATATTCTTCTGGGCCGGATAATTGCCATAGGTCTTGGCGTGCAGCATGGCATTGGACATGGTGCCGACCTGTCCCGCGCCAGGGTGGCGGTGGATCTGGCCGCCCGGCATCTTGAAATCGTCCTTGTCCCACGGCGCCTTGGCATTTGGATTGGCTTTGACCCATTCCTTGGCCTTGGCGACCGTTTCTGCACCTGGCACGAGTTCGTTGATCACCCCCATGCCAAGGGCTTCTTTCGCCTTCATGCTGGTGCCTTGCAAGAGATACGGCAGGGCGGCCTGGACGCCGATCAGGCGCGGCAAGCGCTGGGTGCCGCCGCCGCCGGGCAACAGCCCGATCTTGGCTTCAGGCAGGCCAAACTGGATTTTCGGATTGTCATTCGCGGCAATGCGGTGATGACAGGCAAGCGCAACCTCAAGCCCGCCGCCAAGGGCGAGGCCGTTCAGCGCCACCGCAATCGGCTTGCCGCAGGTTTCGAGCTCACGCAGCGTCCGGTTCAGGGCAAAGCCGCGATCAAACAGCTTCTTCTTCTGCTCGGCTTCGCTGAGATCAGATTTGCTGCCGCCGCCCGCGCCTTCGCCAAGTTCGCCGAGGTCAGCCCCGGCACAAAATCCGCTATCCTTGCCGGATGACAGGACAAGGCCCTTGATTGCTTCGTTTTCGCTGACCTCTTTGGTGATCGCGATAATGTCGGCAATGGCCTTTGCGGTCAGGGTATTCATGCTGCGGCCCGGCACGTCGAAAACCGCATGCGCGATACCGTCACCGTCTATGTCGAATGAAAATGTCTCAAGTTTCATGTCTTTTTGTCCTCTTCGGGCTGATCGCCCTTGTCGTTCTTGTCTTTGTCCCGATCGGCGGCTGACAGGCTGACACCCAGCGCAGCACCGATCGCAATCCCAAGTGAGAGCCAGAGCCCTAGATTATCAGTCGCCACGCCAATCGCGGTGCCAATCGCAATCCCGACGCCGAGCCCGAGCGGCAGTTTGGAATTCACACTCATGCCTAGACCCGCTCAATGATGGTTGCAGTGCCCATGCCTGCGCCAACGCACAGGGTCACAAGTCCGGTTTCCTTATCAGCGCGCTCCATTTCATCCAGTAGCGTACCGAGGATCATCCCGCCGGTCGCGCCAAGCGGATGACCCATGGCAATCGCGCCGCCATTCACGTTCATCTTCGAATGATCGATGTCGAGATTCTGCATCATCAGCAAAACCACAGCAGCGAACGCCTCGTTCAGTTCGTAAAGGTCGATATCATCAACCTCCATACCCGCCTTGCGCAGCGCCTTTTGTGTGACAGCGGTTGGACCGGTCAGCATGATGCCTGGCTCTGACCCGATGGAGGCCATTTGCTTGACCCGGGCACGCGGCTTCAGGCCGAGTTTTTCTCCAAGCTCTTTCGATCCGAACAGAACCGCTGATGCGCCGTCGACAATACCTGACGAGTTACCAGCATGGTGGACATGGTTGATGCTCTCAAGCTCGGGATAGCGCATCTTCAGCACTTCATCGAAGCCCATCTGACCCATCGCGGCAAAGCTCGGATTGAGGGCTGCAAGGCTCTGCATATCGGCATCAGGACGCATATGCTCGTCATGGTCGAGCTGGATGCCGCCCATCTGGTTTTTCACCGGAACAACAGAGTTGGCGAAGCGGCCTTCGCTCCAGGCCTTTGCGGCGCGCTTCTGGCTCTCAACGGCGTAGGCATCGACATCATCGCGCGAGAAGCCCCACTTGGTCGCGATTGTGTCAGCGCCGATACCTTGCGGCGCGAAATAGGTTTTCAGCGCAACCTGCGGGTCGGTTGGCCAGGCGCCGCCATTGGCACCCATCGGGACACGCGACATGCTTTCAATACCGCCGCCAATCGCCATATCGGCTTCGCCGGTCATGACTTTCGAAGCCGCGATATTGCAGGCCTCAAGGCCTGAGGCGCAGAAGCGGTCGACCTGTACGCCCGCCGTGGTCTCGGCATAGTCGGCATTCAACACAGCGATACGGGCAATGTCAGAGCCCTGCTCGCCCACCGGCGTGACACAGCCGAGAATGACATCATCGACATGGCTGGTATCAAGCTCGTTGCGGTCGCGGATCGCCTCCAGCGTTTGGGTCGCAAGTTCCAGCGCGGTGATTTCGTGCAGGCTGCCGGTCTTCTTGCCTTTGCCGCGCGGTGTGCGAACGGCGTCATAGATATAGGCTTCAGTCATGTCATATTGCTCCTGTCATATTCGGTATCATTAGGCGGGTGCCTTCATCGGGTTGATCGCGAGCGAGGCGGTGGCACGTGCAGCTTCCTTACCGCGCGTGTCATAAAGTTCGGCCTCGGCAAAGATTACCTGTCGGCCAATATTGCGCAGACGCGCGGCAACTTCGATCACGCCGGTTCGCACCGGGCGAAGGAATTGGGTGTGCAGGTCAATCGTCGAAGGAAAGGCCCGCGTGCCGGTCTTCACGGTCGCCAGCATGCCGATCGTGTCATCCAGCATCGCCGACAAGAACCCGCCCTGAATATATCCCGCTGGATTGGTGAATTCAGGTTTGCCGGCGAAGCGCACCCGCGTTGTCATCGCCTTCATATCCAGCGAGATGAGCTCAAAACCGAGCGACTTTGAGCTTTCCGCCGGATTTGGAAAGGTTTCAGCGACAAGATGGCTATCGGGCACGATAGAAGACCCTGTTCGAGACGTTCGGTGAGTTTGCGTTTACGTTCACGTCAATATAGCGCATCTGCTGAGTCTTTCCCACCTTTGCTTCAGTCTTTCCGTCTGGCTCAGCCGATCAGAACTGATCTGCGGCCAGCGCCATGACTGGCTCGGCCCCGGTTTTCAGTTTGGCGAGATGCGCGCTGGTTTCCGGCAGAATGCGCAACACATAATAGCGACCAGTGATCAGTTTCTGATCATAGTATTTGTCGCTGCCCCGCTTCTCGATCGCGACCTTGGCCATTTTCGCCCACATATAGGCGAGCGCGGTCAGCCCGAAGAGTTGCAGATAGTCGGTCGAAGCCGCGCCAGCATTGTTGAAGTTCGACATGCCGTTCTGCATCAGCCAGGTCGTACCCTCCTGTAGCTCGGCCTTGGCCGATTTCAGGCCCTCGATGAAGGGCGCCAACTCCTCGTCATCGCCGTTCGAGCCAATGAAATCGTCCATCTCGGCGAAGAAACTGAAGATCGCCCGGCCACCATTGGCCGCCAGCTTGCGCCCGACCAGATCCAGCGCCTGAATACCATTGGTACCCTCATAGATCAGCGTGATCCGGCTATCGCGGACATATTGTTCAAGTCCCCACTCCTTGGTGAAGCCCGATCCACCATGCACTTGCAGCGCCTCATTGGCCATTTTGAAGCCGCGATCGGTCAGGAACGCTTTAATCACGGGGGTCATCAAAGCCATATAGTCATCGGCTTTCTGACGGACGTCCTCATCCGGCGATTTACGATGCAGATCGGCATAAAGCGCCGTCCAGTAGGTAAACGCGCGTGCGCCTTCAATGAAAGCCTTCTGGTCCATCAGCATACGCCGGACATCTGGATGCACGATGATCGGATCAGCCGGCTTGTCTGGCTCAGCCGCGCCGTTCAGCGACCGGCTTTGCAGGCGGTCCTTGGCGAAATCTACGGCATTCTGATAGGCGATCTCGGCCTGGCTCAGGCCCTGCAGGCCAACGCCGAGCCGGGCTTCGTTCATCATCACGAACATGGTGCGCATGCCCTTATGCTCTTCACCGACAAGCCAGCCGGTCGCACCATCATAATTCATTACACAGGTCGAGTTGCCGTGGATGCCCATTTTCTCTTCAAGGCCGCCGCAGGTCGCCGCATTGCGGTCGCCGAGCGATCCATCTTCGCCGACAATGAATTTTGGCACAACGAAAAGGGATATCCCCTTGATACCTTCAGGGGCGCCCTCAATCCGGGCAAGGACAAGGTGAATGATATTCTCGGTCAGGTCCTGCTCGCCGCCCGAAATCCAGATCTTCTGGCCGGTAATCTTGTAAGACCCGTCAGATTGGGGAACCGCCTTTGTCTTGATCAGGCCGAGATCGGTGCCGCATTGCGGCTCGGTCAGGTTCATCGTGCCGGCCCACTCGCCGGACGCCATTTTCGGGCCATACTTAGCCCGCTGCGCGTCTGAGCCGCCCGCCATCAGGGCCTCATAGGCACCAGATGTGAGGCCGGGATACATGCCGAAAGCCATGTTCGCGGACGAGGTCATCTCGCTGGTCGCCATGTTCAGGACGTAAGGCAGGCCCTGCCCGCCCATCTCAGGTGACTTGCCAAGCAGGGGCCAGCCATTCTCGACCAATTGGCGATAGGCTTCCTTGAACCCGTCAGGGGTCTTCACGCTGGCATCAGCGTTGCGCACGCAGCCCTGCTCATCACCGACCTTGTTGAGCGGAAACAAGACTTCCTTGGCGAACTTCCCGGACTCTTCCAGGATTGCATCAATCATGTCGGGGGTCGCATCGCTGAACCCATCAAGGTTTGAGTAATTCTGCAGCGAAAGAAAATCGTGAAAAATGAATTGCATATCCCGAATGGGAGCGTCGTAACGCGGCATCTAGGTCTCCTGAGTGTCGTCTCGCACCGAAATTTGCGGCAGCGATTGAAGTATTTTTTATCTAGGCGTCATTGAGCTGTCGGCGCGCGACAGCATCATAGGCTTTGAGGTTTTCGGCATCGCCCGGCTTGGGACCGATCTTCGACAGATTGCCTTCGAGCCATTCAATGCCGCGATGCAGTTCCTGCAAAGCCATTTCGATATCCTCGCGCTGGCTTTCCAGCTCGCGGATCTGTTTGTGAAACTTGTCATACATCGCCCGCATCTGCGCGCGCTGGTCATCATCCATGCCATAAAGGTCAAGGATTTCGCGAATATCTGCCAAAGGCAGGCCCAAGCGCTTCAAGCGCACAATGATTGTGACCCGGGCGCGATCACGATGCGAATAGACCCGCGTCATGCCATCGCGGGCCGGATGCAGCATGTCCTTGTCTTCATAGAAGCGCAGGGCACGCGGTGTGATTCCAAATTCACGCGCCAACTCGGAAATCGAGTAACTGCGCGAGTCGGCGATAGAGAGAGAAGAATGAGATTTGTTCATTCTCCCTATATGCCCTGACTTTACGCGAACGTCAACGTCAAGATATGCCGCACCCCCTCGTTCATGGTTCTTACCAATTTTCACCCGAACGTTTACTTTTTAACCGGTTATTAGGGGCGTCAGCCGCATTCATGTCCTGAACTTGGTTAATTGCGCCGACGCAAAACGCGTGCGGCCAGACGTGGAGTGCCGGGCGGATGAGCAGTTACGGATCCTGGAGTGTCAAAGGCATTGATGACCGTGCCAGGGCAATGGCGAAGGATGCAGCCCGGCAAAAAGGCGTCACGCTTGGCGATTATATCAATGACCTTCTATTAGACGGGCATAGTGAAGCAGGTCCCCGCGATACACAGGGGGATCGCTTCAGAGCTGGGCCGGGTGCCGGCGAGCCGACAGCCCTGGACGGCCTGGCAAGGCGTATCGAAGCCGTCGAAGCGCGCTCGACACTGGCAATTACCGGGATCGACCAGTCTGTTCTCGGCCTGCTTGCACGTCTCGACAATACAGAGAATACAACCGCGTCCATCGCCGCCGATGTCGAACGTGTGATCGACGAGCTGCGCGAGACCCATGAGGTTCTACAGGACAAAGTTCAAAGGATAGAAGAAGACGATACCGGTAGCCAAAACCTGCAAGCGATGAAGGCTTTGGAACAGGCCCTCGGCAAACTCGCTGCCCATATCCACGAGGAAAATGGCCTGCAGCAGGAAGAGTCTCTGGCGATCAAGGGCCGGGTTGAAGCGGGCTTCTCGGAACTCAACGACCGCGTCGAGGATATGGAAGTTCGGGTCGAGTCCACGCTTTCTGAAACCGCCCAGCGTGTCGAGAAAGCCGTCGGCCAGGCAGAGCTGCGCGCTGAAGGCGCTTCCCGGCATTTGTCGGAGCGGTTCACAGCAATTGAATCCAGCGTCGCGACAAAACTTGCCAAGGTTGATGAGATCGACCAGCGCATGGGCGCTGTGCAGGAAGATGTGTCAGGCGCCATAGGCTCCATGGAAGGCACATTGCTGCGCATTCAGGAGCGTCTGAACCGCGCAGAATCGACCACTGATGCGGCCTTGAAAGGTCTCGAGCAGACATTCGGGCATCTCGACAAGAAAATCGAGGCGGTCGCCGTATATGCCAATCCGGAGCGCGCCGAAGCGCTAAGGCGGCAATTCGAAGAGCGGTTTGAAGGACTGGCTGCGAACTTGCGCGCCACGGTCGACCAAGCCCGCACACAACTCGCCAATGAGATCGAACGCGCCGCCACCGGCGCCAACCCGGAACTTGTCGGCAAGCTGGAAGCGACCGTTGACGAGCTGAAGAGCAAACTCAGCACGCTGGAAAGCCAGTCGCTGGGTGATGCCACAGATTCAGTCCTGGATGTTGTCGGCGAAGTTACAGGCGAACTGGAAACACGCCTGTCCAACCTCGAAACACGCGATGAGCATCTGGTCGAACAGTTCAGTGGCCAGGTCCGTGACCTCGCCGAGCGCCTCGAAGAGCGGGTTATCGCCACCGAAGAAAACAGCGCTGAGGCGATCAAACAGGTCGGTGAACAGGTTGCAGGCGCGGTCGGTCGCTTACAGGCCAAGCAGGACAGCCAGTTCCAGTCGCTTGAAGAGCGAATTGCCGCATCGAATAGTCGCCAGGACGCACGCCTGTCCAAAGCCCTGTCCAATGTTTCTGAGCGCCTGACCGAGATGCAGCACAAGACCGCCTCGGTCGTCTCGCCGGTGCAAAAAGCGATTGCTTCGCTTGCTGCCCGGCTTGAAGATGTTGAAAGCTTCAATGCGCCGCCCGGACTTGCAGCGCCGGTCGAAGCCCTGCCGGACATGCCGGAAATGGTGCCTGAACCCGCTGCGCCGATCGACCTTCCTGCTGAGCCCGTCATGGCCGAGCCGGTCGCGGCCAAGCCAATGTTGTCCGAGCCTGTCTCGCCGCCCAAAGCGGCAGCAGAGCAGGACACACGCGAGTTGACGATCAAGGATATCGAGCCGGAAGAGGATGAGGATTTTGTCGCCGGCCTTTCCGAGCTGACCGATCCGCAGGCCGAAGCCCCCAAACAAGTCGATTTTGAATCGAATTTCGAAAGCTGGCTCGATGAGACCGGCGCGCCTGCCGACTCCGCTGATGACGACTATGCCGCGTCCGAAGACGACCCCTTTGAAGCCGCCGCGCAAGCCGGCGGCGAGATCGATCCCGTCGCTGCCCTTGGGGACTGGGATGACGGCCGCGATGAAGCGCGCGAAAGCGATATTTTTGCCGATGCCTCTGACGAAGAAGATGCACCTGCTATCGACGATACGTTCGCCGAGACTGTTTTCGTAAAGGATGCACTGGACGATGCGCTGACATCTGAATTCGATCCTAGCGAGCCTGCTGCGGAGGCTGAAGATCAGCCTGACATCCTCGCTGACGCAGAAACAGGCGCTTCCGACGAGACGCCAGCACCTGAAGCGGACGCATCCGCAGAAGAGAAAACCGCCGATTATCTCAGCCGTGCAAGACAGGCGGCTATCGCAGCCGCCGAAACTGAAGAACTCGCCAAAGCAAATGGTCGCCGCGGTCGCAAGGCTGCGCCAGCCAAGTCAGACAAAGCTGCTGCGCTCGCCCAGCCTGGCAAACGTTCGAGCAGTCGCCTGCCGATTTATGCTGCTGCCTCTGTCTTTGCCCTGACCGCTGCGGGCGCCGGGGCATGGGTCTCGCTGCGCGGCAAGCAGCCAGCACAAGACGCTAGCTTCGCCCTGCCTCAGGAGACGCAGGCGGCGCCAATCGCCGCGGCTGATACCGGCCCCAGCCTTGAGGGCGTGATCTATCAGGCGGATGCGGACGCTGATTTGTTTGAAGAAGAGCAAGGCAGCGCTGCCCCGGTCTCGGATCCAGAGACGCTGCCAGCCGATACACTTTCACTCGCCGCGCTGCCGATCATCCCAAAGCCGGTAAGCCTGCAACAGGCGGCGCTGCGCGGTGACCCGGTCGCCGAGCTGTATTTCGGCGAGGAACGGCTCAAGGCCAATGACTTTATCAAGGGTGCCGAGTTCATCGGCAGTTCCGCCCGTCAGGAACAGGCAACCGCCCAATATCGCTTCGCCAAGCTGCATGAGCAGGGCCTAGGGGTTCCGCGCGATCTAGCAACTGCGCGGCAATGGACGGAACGCGCCGCGAAGGGCGGCAATATCAAGGCCATGCATGATCTTGCTGTCTTCTATGCAGATGGTGAGAGCGGCGCACAGAGTTATGCCGCTGCGGCACAATGGTTCCGGTCTGCGGCCGATTACGGTCTGGTTGATAGCCAGTACAATCTGGCAGTGCTGTATGAGAACGGCCTCGGTGTCTCGCCCAGCCTCACAGAAGCGCTGTACTGGGCGGAGATTGCCGCGCGTAATGGCGACGAGGGTGCGCCAGACAAGATCGCCGAACTACGCGCCAAACTGACGCTTGAGGAAGCACAGGCCGTGCAGCGGCGCGCAGGAACCTGGCAAGCTGTCAAAGCGGTTCCGGCGGCGAATGGCGGGTTCTCAAACAAGGCTTGGGAAAGTGGCAGCCGCGATCAGGTTGTCGCCATCCAGACGGTTCTGAACGGGCTTGGCTATGACACGGGTACGCCGGACGGCATTGCCGGGACTGGTACACAGGCAGCGATCCGCCAGTTTCAACAGGATCAGGGCATCGCCGTCACCGGCCTGATCGATAATAGCCTGGTTGATGCGCTTAACGCGCTGACACGGACTGACGCGTAACCGCTTCCTGCTCCGGTACAACCGCGCCGCGCGCGCCAAACCGCCAACGCCTGCGCAGGACATAAGCGCCGACGATGAAGGTCGCGATGGCGAGCGCGTGGGTTTCCGTGCGCAACCAATTATTGGCGATAATGCCGACAAGACCCCAGCTCAAAGCTGCGAAATACCACCATGACCGGCTGAACCGGCTGGCAAACAGCCAGGCGAGCAGGGCAGCCGGGATCAATGTCAGCCACAGTGAATACCAGATATGGTCGCTTGGCCCCCATTCGAGTGCCCAGCGCACGACATCTGGCACGCTGATCGACACGGCGACTGTCAACCAGCCCGATAGCAGGCCTGCCGTCCCATCCAAAACCCGCCTTTGCCAGGCAGGATCAGGCTGTGTGAGATCAAGCCGCTGCGAGACCTCCCAGGCCATCAGCAGGATCGGGATGAGCAGCAGGAAATCAAGCCATGGCAAACCAAACAGGCGCGCGCTGATTATCCAGGCGGCATTGCCAAGCCCGGCCAGGGCAAGCGGCGCAGCGATGCCTTTTGGCAAGCTATCGGGATCGCGCCAGGCGAGGACGGCAACGATCAGGTAACCGAGAAAAATCAGGCTCCAGATCGAGAAGAAAATGCCGAGCGGCAGCTCCGGCGGGATGCCCTCTGCCACGGCCCGATCACCGATGCTTTCGCCAAGGCCCATAAGCGGCAGGACAGGCGCAAATATCTGCAACAGGGCCATCGGCAAAAGGGCCTGGCGCGCATACGGTATCATCTGGTCATTCTCCTGACCGCTATCCGTGGCAAAACCCGCGCGGTCCGTCCAGTCATGCATTTGTGATCCGGTCAAACTAATCCTTTGCGGCGCCCAGTTTCGCCTCCGCCACGTCGCGCAAAGCCTCTGCGATGGTGCGGAAGGATTGCGACAGCGGCGAACTTTTGCGCCAGATCAGGGAAATCTCGCGGCGCGCCTTAGGTGATGCAATCGGACGCAAGATCAGATCGCGGTCACGGCTGGCTTCGCTCACCGCATAGAGCGATGGCAGAACGGCCAGCCCGGCCCCCATGGCCGCCATTTGCCGCGTCGCATCGAGGCTGGTGCCTTTATATTCGTTGCTGACATGTGCGCCGAACTGATCTGCAAGGGACTGCACAATCAGTCCGAGCCGATGCCCGAACCCGACTGTCAGCAATTCCCGGCCGGCAAGATCTTTCGGACTGACCGGACCTGTTCCGGCAATCGGATCATCCGGCGCGGCGCAAATCCACAGCGATTCCTGGAACAGGGGTTCGCTATGGGTCGACGGATGATCTTCCGCGGTACAGATGATCGTATCCAGCGACCCGTCTTTGAGCATTGTTTCCAGGTCAATCGTGTTCTCTTCGCGGACGGTGAAGCGCAAGTCGGGGTATGAAGCGTGCAGGCGCTTGACCGCATCCGGCAGCAAATACGGCCCGACTGAGGGCAATACACCCAGCCGCAACTGACCTGACAGCTGGTCACTGACCATTGCCCCTTTCATGTCTCGGACAAGCCCAAGCACAATCCTCGCGCGGCTGACAAATTCAACGCCCAGCGGCGTCAGCACCGCCCCTTGGCGTCCGCGTTCGACGAGTTGAACGCCGAGCTGCTCTTCGACATCCGCAACCTGCGCCGACAGGCTTGGCTGGCTAACATTGAGCTTGCGCGCCGCGTCCCCAAACCGCCCGGTTTCGGCAATCGCGACAATATATTCCATTTGGCGAAGCGTCGGTCTCATTTGATAGTAAAATCCTATAGAAAAACAAAAAAAGTTCTATTTGAACTATCGTTAGACCAACCCAATTTCCTTGGCAACCAACCAATTATGGAGATTGAAATGACAACTTTTCGTAGCACCCAGACCCAGGCCTTCCGGAATATCCGGGGCGCTGAGGCCCGGAGTTCACAACTGAACCGGCCTCGGCGCGCGTGGCGGCGCTGGCGCATCCGGCGCATGCCAAGTTGACTCATATTGACTGTAAGAAAAGGAACCCGCGATATGCTCTGGCTCTCTGACATACATTTCGACATTGCCGATCTTATTCCGCTCCCGCTCCAGGCGACAGACGTGCCGACGGGAGACCTGACAGATGACCCATCGGACGCGCAATTATCCAGGGAAGACCTGGATTACCTCGCCCAGATGGCAAGGTGGGAGTATGAAGGCGGCGCCCTGCCCCCCGGCTACCCTGTCGCCGCCTGAACCTCTCTGCTGCGCGATCCCTAGCGCACAGAACACTTAGCGGGTGCAGCCCCTCCTCCTCCCAACTGCCCTCACTGAGGGTGCTGCACCCGCGATTTTTTTTGCGTCAGTTGGACGGCGGCGTCATAAGGCGCTGCAGCAAATCAATTATGTCGCCGCTGTACTCAAGAAGCGCAGCAAATATTGCGACATACAGTGCAAACCTGATTTCACGGCTTGGATGGTTTAGCCAGTGACGGATATCCCACCAGCGGACCGGCCGAACAAATATGTCGAAGGCGCCGTCAACGCCAACACTATCACTTGTGTCATCATCAAGTTTGCTCTCACTGCCTTCCTTCAAAACTGAGAGAGTTTCGGCATCGACCTGAAACTCTCTTGGTTCAAGACGAAGAGCCCATGCAAGAAGCTTCAATTCTCGCTTGAAGATTCTTTTTCCGCCTTCACGTATTTCAACCACGAAATAGCGATTCTGATATTTGGGGTTCAATTTCGACGCGGCGTCAGACTTTGTGATCTGATCAAAGCCTTTTTCACCAACCAGACGGGCCATTGTCTTCGGATGCAGGCGTATTGTCCTGCGCTCCCTCGAGGCACCATAAGGACCTTTGGCTCCTTCAAGGTGCTGATACGTGTGCAAATGCCTGTGACGAAAAAGCACGTGCATCAGTGCCCAAACAGAAAGGAAGATCAGGAGACCGACAATCAGATGCCAAATATTGATAGTGATGATGGGCTGACTGCACTTTAGTCCGATGCCGGCGAGTGCGCTGCAGAATTGATCCGGAACCTTGCTCACCGTCTCCAGCATGATCAGCCACTCTACTTGAAGTTACATTTTCTCAATGAACCAAATAAAAACGCCGAGGCAAAGCCCCGGCGCCGGATATTCTCAATTCAGGTAGAAATTAAGCCACCCGCTCGACCATCATATGCTTGATCTTGGCGATCGCCTTGGCCGGGTTGAGGCCTTTCGGGCAGACCTGCGCGCAATTCATGATCGTATGGCAGCGATAGAGCTTGAAAGGGTCTTCGAGGTCGTCCAGGCGCTCTCCGGTCGCCTCGTCGCGGCTGTCGATTAACCAGCGATAAGCCTGCAGCAGCGCCGCTGGACCAAGATATTTGTCGCCATTCCACCAATAGCTCGGACACGAGGTCGAGCAGGACGCGCACAGGATACATTCATAGAGGCCGTCCAGCTCTTCACGGTCATCCGGGCTCTGCTTCCACTCTTTCTCAGGTGCCGGTGTATCGGTCTTCAGGAAAGGCTGCACATAGGCATGCTGGGCGTAGAAATTCGTCAGGTCAGGGATCAGATCCTTGACTACGGGCAGGTGCGGCAGCGGCGCAATTGAAATCGCGCTTCCGGCAATCTCATCCCACCCTTTGGTGCAGGCAATCGTATTGTGGCCGCCAATATTCATCGCACAGGAGCCGCAAACGCCCTCACGGCACGACCGGCGGAAGGCCAATGTCGCGTCGATATTATTCTTGATATAGATCAGCACGTCGAGCACCATCGGCCCGCACTTGTCCATATCGACCCAATAGGTGTCCCAACGCGGATTGCCGCCCTCATCCGGGCTATAGCGATAGACGCGGAAGGCTTTCAGATTCTTGCCGCGCTCAGGCTTCGGCCAGACCTTGCCCTTCTTGACCTTGGAATTTTTCGGCAGGGTAAGTTCAACCATGTCTTGTCCTCAAATTCCTCAGTAAACGCGCTTCTTGGGTTTGATATATTCCATCTCGTTCGACATCGTGAAATCGTGTACGGGACGGTAATCGATGGTGACCTTGCCAGCATCATCAGACCAGGCGAGCGTGTGCTTCATCCAGTCCTTGTCATCGCGTTCGGCATAGTCCTCGCGGGCATGCGCGCCGCGGCTTTCCTTGCGATTTGCGGCAGAGTTCACGGTCACAGCCGCCTGGCCGATGAGATTGTCGAACTCCAGCGCTTCCATGAAATCAGTGTTCCAGATCAGTGTGCGATCCTCGACATTCAGTCCGCCGAGCTTGCCGTAAATGTCGGCAATCTTCTTGACGCCTTCGTCGAGCACGTCGCCGGTGCGGAACACAGCGCAGTTTTCCTGCATGGCCTTCTGCATTTCGAGGCGAAGATCGGCCACTGAATGATCGCCCTTGGCATTTCGCACGCGGTCAAACCGGGCAAGATGCGCATCGGTTTGCGTGTCGTTGATGGTTGGCTGGCTGGCTCCGGCTTCCAGGGTTGCGCCGCAACGCAGACCCGCCGCGCGGCCAAATACAACTAAGTCGATCAGCGAGTTGGAACCAAGTCGGTTGGCACCGTGCACGGAGACACAGGCCGCCTCACCAACTGCCATCAGTCCGGGTACGACCGCGTCTGGGTCGCCGTCTTTCTTGGTCAGAACCTCGCCGTGATAATTGGTCGGGATGCCGCCCATATTGTAGTGAACGGTTGGCAGAACCGGGATCGGCTCGCGCGTCACATCGACGCCAGAGAAGACTTTCGCGGTTTCCGAGATACCCGGCAGGCGCGCCGCCAGCGTATCGGCTGGCAAGTGTTCGAGGTGGAGGTGAATATGGTCCTTGCCCTCACCCACGCCGCGGCCTTCGCGGATTTCGATGGTCATGGAGCGCGAGACCATATCGCGCGGCGCGAGATCTTTCACGGACGGCGCATAGCGCTCCATAAAGCGCTCGCCTTCAGAGTTTGTCAGGTAGCCGCCCTCACCGCGTGCGCCTTCCGTGATCAGGCAGCCCGCGCCATAGATTCCGGTCGGGTGGAACTGGATGAACTCCATGTCCTGTAGCGGCAAGCCGGCGCGCAGCACCATCGCGTTGCCATCACCCGTGCAGGTATGCGCGGAGGTGCAGCTGAAGAAGGCGCGGCCATAGCCGCCGGTCGCCAGAATGACCTTTTGCGCCCGGAACCGGTGCAGCGTGCCATCGTCCAGCTTCCACGCCGTCACGCCGCGGCAAACGCCCTCATCATCCATGATCAGGTCAAGTGCGAAATACTCGACAAAGAACTCGGTCTCGTTCTTGACGCACTGGCCGTAGAGCGTGTGCAGCATGGCATGGCCTGTGCGGTCCGCCGCAGCACATGTGCGCTGGACAGGCGGGCCTTCGCCGAACTCGGTTGTGTGGCCGCCGAACGGGCGCTGATAGATTTTGCCTTCATCGGTACGGCTGAACGGCATGCCCCAATGTTCCAGCTCATATACGGCGGCCGGGGCCTCGCGGCAGAGATATTCGATCGAATCCTGATCGCCGAGCCAGTCAGAACCCTTGACGGTGTCATACATATGCCAGCGCCAGTCATCCGGGCCCATATTGCTTAAGGACGCCGCAATGCCGCCCT
>CAYGKE010000047.1:0-21519 GCA_964350465.1 uncultured Hyphomonas sp. | reverse complement strand
TCGCCGGAAAACGGAATCCCTTCCGATTCACTCAATGCCTGAACCGCTCTAGGCCCTTGCTTTTCGGCACCAATCCCTGTCTTTGGCGCGGGGCTTGATTAATGGAGGCCAGCATGCCGGGCGTAGTCGTGGTTGGTGCCCAGTGGGGCGATGAAGGCAAAGGCAAGATCGTGGACTGGCTGTCGCACCGCGCTGACGTGGTTGCGCGATTTCAGGGTGGCCACAATGCCGGGCACACGCTGGTTGTGGGTGACACGACCTACAAGCTGAATCTGCTGCCGTCAGGCGTGGTCCGCGGCGGAAAACTTTCGGTGATTGGCAATGGCGTCGTTGTCGATCCCTGGCAACTCCTATCAGAACTTGAGGGCATGAACAAAGCCGGTATCACGTTGACACCCGACGATCTGTTGCTGGCGGAAACGGCGTGCCTGATTCTGCCCTGGCATAAGGATCTCGACGGCGCCCGCGAAGGCGCCGCGAGTGACGGAGCCAAGATTGGTACGACCAAGCGCGGCATTGGCCCGGCCTATGAAGACAAGGTCGGCCGCCGCGCGATCCGTGTTGCGGATTTGGCCGACGAGGCTGCGCTCGACCAGAAACTGGAACGCCTGATCGCACATCACGCCCCGCTACGAGCAGGGCTGGGTCTAGCAGCGCCGGATGCCGCCGCACTGAAGACGGAACTTCTCGCCATCGCGCCACGCATTTTGTCTTACGCCGGTCCAGCCTGGAAAATTCTTGATGAGAGTGAAAAGCTTGGCCGCCGCATCCTGTTTGAAGGCGCGCAAGGCGTCATGCTGGATGTCGATCACGGCACCTATCCGTTTGTCACCTCTTCCAATGTGGTGGCCGGGCAAGCCGCTGCCGGTACGGGACTTGGCCCGCGCGCGGTCTCTTACGTGCTCGGCCTGGCCAAGGCCTACACCACCCGTGTCGGGGCGGGCCCATTCCCGACCGAGCAGGACAATGAGATCGGCGAATTATTGGGAACCAAGGGTCACGAGTTTGGCACAGTGACAGGGCGCAAGCGCCGCTGCGGTTGGTTTGACGCGGTCATGGTGCGCCAGGCCTGCTCGGTTTCCGGTGTCGATGGTCTGGCGTTGACCAAGCTCGATGTCCTGGACGGTATGGACGAGATCAAGGTCTGTATCGCCTACAGGATTGACGGCGTCGAAACAGATTACCTGCCAGCTACCGCTGCAGCGCAGGCCAAGGTCGAACCGATCTACGAGACCATGCAAGGCTGGAGCGGTTCCACGCGCGGCGCGCGGTCCTGGAACGACCTGCCAGCCGAAGCGGTGAAATATGTCCGACGCCTGGAAGAACTTGTCGGCAAGCCAGCAGCATTGGTTTCGACCTCACCGGAACGCGAGGATGTTATCCTGATGCGGGACCCGTTCGAGCGGCGCTAGGCCGCGCTGACAGCCTCCGCATCGTCAGGCACTTTTTCCAGCCGCGCCACCAGATAGGCGGCTGGCCAATTGAGGCCCATCAGGGCGCCTGCAAACGGACCCAGCGGCGTAAAGAATGCAAAGAATGCGACGGTCAGAGCAATCAAGACCTCACCCCTGAATTGCCAAAGGGATTGCTTTGTCAACGCACGCTCACGCGATGACAGACCGATCATGTTATGCTTGGTCAGGGCATGGGCGTACATCATGCTGATGACAAGGTAGATCGCGGCATAGCCTGAGGCGAAAATGGCCATGCTCTTCGCCGAATTTCTGAAGTCCATATCAGCGTCCATGAGACGTGCCCAGTCACCCGTCATGGATCCGATAATATAGCCAAACAGCGAGTCGAATATGAAGCGCAGGGGATAGGCAACGAACAGCACCGCCAGTAGCAGGATTGAATTGAGGAAGACGATCTTGTTGTCGGCCAGTCCATAGCGCCTGAAAAAGACGAAATGCGCGTTCCAGATCATGAAAAGAATGGCAAACCCAGCGGTGACGGGAATGATATTGGTTAAGAAGGTGAGCAATTGGCCATAGGTTTGCGGCGGTGTCCCGGTCAGGAGCAGCATACCCAGGGCGAGGGCAAATACGATATCTGACAGGTTCTCTATCCGCGTGACGTTCTGGCCGCGCCATTCGAAATCAGGGTCGTGATCGAGATGTTTGGTCAGGTTTTGCCGCATTGAATACCCCTATTGTGCGACCCAGCCGCCATCCATGCTGAGGATCGCGCCATTCATCGAGGCGCCTGACTCCGAGCACAGGAAGACTGCGAACGCGCCAATCTGCTCGACTGTGACGAATTCCTTGGTCGGCTGTGCGGCCAGCAGGACATCCTTGATGACCTCATCCTCGGTGATACCGCGCGCCTTGGCGGTGTCGGCGACCTGCCCTTCGACCAGCGGTGTGAAGACATAGCCAGGACATATGGCATTGCAGCGCACACCATGCTCTGCGCCCTCCAGAGCGACAACCTTTGTCAGACCGGCAATCCCGTGCTTGGCGGCGACATAGGCCGATTTGAAAGGCGATGCGACGAGCGCATGGGCGCTGGCTGTGTTGATGATCCGGCCCCAACCTTTCTCTTTCATGCCCGAGATCGCCATACGGGTCGTATGGAACGCGGCTGACAGGTTGAGCGCAATGATCAGATCCCAGCGACTGACAGGAAAGTCCTCAATCGGTGATACGAACTGCATACCGGCATTGTTGACGAGAATATCTGCGCCACCAAAATCGCGCGCAACATATCCCATCATGCCCTCAATCGCGTCAGGATCGGTCAGGTTTGCACCGGAAAACCCGACTTTGACGCCGTAGGTTCGCGAAAGCCTTTCTTTCAGGGCATCTGCCTCTTCATCGGTGGCAAGCCCGCTGAGAACAATATTTGCCCCCTCCTTGGCCATGGCTTCGGCTACGGCAAGCCCAATGCCGCTGGTCGATCCGGTAATCAGCGCTGTTTTTCCGTCCAACATTTCAACCTTCCTTCTTGAGTAGAGCTGCGGCCTTCGATAGACCCTTAGCGGGCGGAGCTAGAAATGAGAAACACGAAATGACGGCCACCCTTCAGTCTTTTCAACAAGGTTTTCCAATTTTCCTTCTATGGACCGGTACGGCTGGGCTCATGCTGCTTCTGGCAAGCTCGATTTATGTCCTGCTGACACCGTGGAAAGAATTGGCGCTGGTCAAGAATGGCAATGGTGCCGCGGGACTCGCCCTGTCAGGTGCGATTGTCGGTCTGGCGATTCCAATCGCCTCCTGTCTTGCCTCAAGCTCATCGCTGATTGATCTGGTGCTCTGGGGCTCGGTTGCACTGTTGTTGCAGCTGCTGACCTATCGCATCATCGATATGCTGCTTCGGAACATCCCGGAGCGGATCGAGAATGACGAGGCAGGTGCAGCCATCGTCTTGATTGCCGCAAAAGTTTCGATTGCTATGGTCTTGGCAGCGGGTCTTTGGGACCCAAATCTACAACGGTACTAGAGAGGAAAATGGTCGCCAGTGCTTAGGATTATTCCGGACTGGATAATATACGCACTTGCTTTGGCAGGTGTGCTATGGGCTATTTTTTCGACAACGCCTGATCAAAACACGCCACCACCACCACCTGAAGCGGTTGAGCGAGAAGGCGCAATGTTGCCGCCAGCCTCGCCGTTTGACGATAGTATTCTGGTTCAGGTCTCTCGGCCCAAGGACGGGATCGGAACGGCTTTTGCGATCAATGAGGACGGCGACTGGATGACGGCGCGTCATGTCGTTGAGGGGTGCGAGGAGGTTGCGTTGCTGGTTGCCCCCAATCGCTATGTTAAAGCCGAGGAAGTCATCTGGTCTGAGAAAAGCGACCTTGCCCTGGTCCGCACCATTACCAGCGCTAATCCGGTTGTTCTCAATACTGGATCTGACTTGCGCATTGGCGATTATGGCTATCATGTCGGTTACCCGCAGGGGCGCCCTGGCGAAGCGGCTTCACGCTTGATGTCGCGCTCGCGCCTGATCACTGATGGTGTTCGTGAGGGTAATGAGCCGGTTCTCACCTGGTCTGAGACCGGGCGCACAATTGGCCTGAGCGGAACACTTGGCGGCCTTAGCGGCGGGCCCGTGTTTGATGATCTCGGCCGTGTCCGCGGTGTCATCATTGCCGAAAGTCCGCGCCGCGGCCGTCTCTATTCTGCCTCGCCAGAAGCGATCGAGAGTTTTCTTGAAAGTCACGACGTCGAGACCATGGGTGATCGCCCGCGTCCATTTTCGCCTGAGACCTATGGCCGCGAAGCAGACCATGCGCGGCGCGAGTTGCAGGTGGTGAAAGTCGCTTGCGAGGTTGGAGAGGCCAGTTGACCGCCTTTGCTGACCGGCTGGTCGACGCCACAGAGAAATATGGTCCCTTATGCGTGGGTATCGATCCGCATGCCGGGCGGATTCCGGCTTTGTTCGGCGGTGATACGCCTGATGGAATAAGCGCCTGGGGCAAGGCCTTGGTCGCTGCGGTGAAAGACCGGGCAGGGATCATCAAGCCACAGGCAGGCCTGTTCGAACGGCATGGCTGGCAGGGTATGCGTGCGCTCGCAGAAGTTTGCGAGGCCGCGAAAGCGGCTGGACTGCTGGTGCTGATGGATGCCAAGCGCGGCGACATCGGCTCGACCGCTGAGGGGTATGCTGCGGCCTATCTGGCTGGCGATGCTCCGTTTGCCTGTGATGCCCTCACGGTCAATCCGTATATGGGGCTCGACACGCTGGAGCCGCATGTCCGCATGGCCGAGCACTCAGGCAAGGGCGTTATTGTACTAGCACGAACGAGCAATCCCGGCAGCGCTGACTATCAAGGTCGGGATCTGGAAGGCGCGCCGCTTTATGCCCGCATTGTCGAGAGCCTTGCGCCGATGATCGAGCGGCTGAAGGGGCGCAGTGGCTGGTCCGGGCTGATGCTGGTCACTGGCGCCACCGGACCGGATGAAGCGCGGCACCTTCGGTCCCTTGCGCCGCGCGGTTTGTTTCTCGTCCCAGGATATGGCGCGCAGGGTGCTGGAGCGGCTGGGGCACTGGCAGGTTTTGTTGGCGGGCAGGGCGGCTGTGTCAACGCATCGCGGTCGGTGACCTTCCCGGCTGGGACAACAGAGGCAGCCTCTGAGCAGGAGTGGCAGGCTCTCGTGATCGCAGCGATAGACGCGGCTCAGACTGATCTCAAATCAGCCCTCGTCTAACAGGCCAAGTTCGCGCTGTTTCTTTTTGCTGAGCCCGCTGGCGACCAGGCTATGGCTTTCGCGAAGATAGGCTTTCAGGTCTGCGTCGCTCAGGCCCGGCGTGTCATAGTGCTGGATCCAGGTCATGCCCCGTGAGGCGAGGTAGGGAGCAGGACGCAGGCCCGGTTGCTCCTTGAGGATTTCAAATGAAAGCGGTGTGACCTTAAATGAGACTGCAAAGCCCGGCTCCTTGCCCCAGCCGGCGACCGCAAACACTTTTCCGCCCACCTTCCAGACATCAGAATTGCCCCATTGCACGACATGAGATGTTGCGGGCAGGGCTGCACAAAACTGGTTCAGTGTTTTCTGGTCCATAATCGTGATTCTAACTTGAATACGCCTTCATTGTCCGCCTATTTCTGTTACTCTAGTCCTCGCCGAGGAGACTATTGGATGCATATCCTTATCGCATTGATTGGAATTATCGGGTTCATTGCGGCCTGGTACTGGCGGCTGAAAATGCTTTCAGGTGCTGCGCGTGATGGCGTTGATGCGGCCAAGACCGTGGCTAATCTGCCGCGCAAGATGGCGTTCCAGCGCAAGGCCCGCAAAGGCGGCACTCAGGTTGTTGAGGACCCACGTGAGGCGGCAGCGATCATAATGCTCGAAGTCGCGCACGCGCGCGGACCGCTGACCGAGCGCCAATCTGCTGCTATTCGCGCTGAAATCATGCAGCATTTCGAGTTTAGTGAGCCGGAAGCCAATGAATTGATCACGCAGGCAGGGTGGCTCGCGCGTGACTCTGGTGCGCCGCACGTGATTGTCAGTCGTATGGCCGGTTTTCTGCAATCTGATCGCCACCTTGGTCCCAAAGAGCTTGTTGACATGGACGGGATGCTGGTTGCCGTCTCTGAGGCCGAAGGCACACCGACACGCGACCAACTCGATCTGATCTCGGTCTTCCGCAACAAGACTGGCCTTCAGGTCTAGCCCTTTAACAGGAACTGGTTCGCGCTAACTCCCCGAAGAGACAGGGGAGCTGTGCTATGCGGGCAATCATTATCGGAGCGAGCGGCGGCATTGGTGCGGCGCTTGTGCGCCAACTCAGTCAGCGCGGTGATGTCGAAACTGTATACGCAACAGCGCGGCAATCTGCTGTCGCATCTTGCGGCAAGGTGGTTCCGATACAGATGGATATCTGTGAAGAGGCGACTGTGGAGAGAGCGGCAAGGCTTATCGCAGGGGAAGGTGAGGTAAATCTGGTGATTGTTGCCAGCGGTATACTCTCGGACGGTGATGCGCTTCAGCCTGAAAAGACTTACCGGCGACAGAGCATAGAAGCGTTCGAACGGGTCTTTGCTGTCAACACATTCGGGCCAGCGATGGTCGCGAGACACTTCCTGCCGCTTATGCCGAGCACCGGGCGGTCGGTGTTTGCGGCGCTTTCGGCGCGGGTGGGATCATTATCGGACAATCGCCTTGGCGGCTGGCACGCCTACCGCGCATCCAAGGCAGCCTTGAATATGTTGCTGAAGAACTATGCCATAGAACTTGCCCGGACACGCCCAAACCTGATTATTGCAGGTCTGCACCCTGGAACAGTTGATACTGATCTTTCAGCGCCGTTCCAAGCCAATGTCGCGCCGGGTAAATTGTTCTCGCCAGACCAATCAGCGGGCTACCTGCTGGATGTGGTCGATGGGCTTAGCCCCGAAGATACCGGCAAGGTGTTCGACTGGGCAGGCAAGAAAATCCCCGCCTAGGCTTCGATCTCGCTGACAAACTGCATAAGCTTGGCCATCGCCAAAGGGGCTTGTTGCCGAAACTTGGCCATGATTGCTTGGCGTTCCGGATCATCGCCGACAGAGCGCGCGAGCTGGCTATAACCGTCAAGCCGGCTTTTGAGCAGCCATCCGCGCAGCTCCGGATCCTGTGACCATTTGAATTGGTTCATCATGAATTGGGCTTGCATCTTGATCCAGTCAGTATCCTCACTTGGCAGGGTAACGACGCCGCAGAGATCATTCTTCTCAGCAGTATCTCGATCACTGGCTTCGATATGAGCAATGAAGGCAGCGCTGAAAACGGGCTGAACGCTCCGCACAGTCTGTAGCCGAATAGTATCGCCGTCGAATACGGTGGCGGGAACCATATTGCTGACCGCATGCGCGGAACAATCGACAAGTACCCAATCCGGACCGCCGGGAAGCTCGCCTTCGTCCAGGATAACACGGTCAGTATCGATGGCTTTGACACGGCCAAGGCGAACCACATTCGTGATCGTCCTCAGGGCGGCCAGTTCGGCCTGACTGATCGTGGCGCCGCGAAACATGCTTGGGCGCGTGTCTGGATCAATACGCACCAATGCGCCGCAAGCCTCCAGCCGGTCAAACATATCGGTTTGGGATTCTGCGCTGGCGATCGCTTCCATCTGATTGGCTTGTGTTCCCATCGTTTCGACAAAGAATTCGTCCGTTGGTTGGGTCGTGCCGCGATCAATCAGCCAGCCGTCACGCGGTCTGATCCACTGGATCATGTCGGCAGCAACCTGGTTCTCCAGTAGCCACAGCACCACATCTATCGCCGTCTTTCCGCCGCCAATGACGATATAACCGGCAGGTGGTTTCGGTGTTCTGGGCAGGGCATTGGGCGGTATGAAATTGACACCCTTGGCGACACTGAAGCCCGGTGTATGCGTCGACGGCACGGATGTTTTCAAATGCGTCGCGTCAACCGTCTTCTTGCGAATACTGACTTTGGTTCGCTCGCCTGTCAGCAGTGATATGATCTCGCCATCGCCTTTATATTCGCACATGGGCAAATACTTGACCCGGCCCGTAGGCAGGAATTGATGGCGCATGACCTGATCGAAATAGCTCAGCACTTCGGCGCCGGAAGCAAGTTCGTTGAGGCCCTTGTTCAAGCCGGTCTGGTCCTTGCGACCGTGGCTAAGCTCTCTTGAATTGACGCCATAATAACTCGAGGGCTGGTGCAGGGTGACAAAGGGGTAGGCGTCGTTCCAGTGCCCACCGGGGGCGTGGTGCATGTCGACAATGACCATTTCATGATCGGTTTCGCTGAGCATTGTGTCGGCAAAAGCCATGCCCATAGCGCCAGCCCCGATGATCAGATAGTCGGTATCTATAGGACTTTCAGACATCTGTTTTCGTCTCCCTCACCCATGCGTCTTAAGCACGAGCGTCGCCGGGAAAGTCAAGATATTAGCTCACAAACCACTGATTTTGGGAGGCTTTTGTTGTGGCTATGGGGTGGCAAGGTTCATCAACACCTGGTCGGCGTCATAGATCGCAGCGCCTTCCGGTTTTTCACCAGACCCCGTGATGATTTCAAGCACATGGGTTGTTGCTGCACTGGAGCCGCCAAGCGGTAGAGATATGCCCACCCCCATGCCGACACTTGAGCGACCACCGGAGCCGCCAGCCGCGCCAATTCCCACCGAGGATCCGCTGCGGCCCGAACTTGCGTCTTCGTCGTCATAAGCGGAGACAACCTGGAACCAGGTTGCACCCTTCTCGATTGTCACCTCGGCTGCGCGGCGCAGAGCGTTTGAGCGTGCAGCTGCTGCGTCCTGATCCTTGTACGAGACACGAAACCGGTTCGATTCAATCGGCTGGACATCATAACCCTGCGCACCCGACTTGGTCGCCGGGCCATAGGGCGCGCTCGTCGCGCAAGCAGCGGTGAAGAGGAGGGCGAGGGCGGCACTTGTCGATCTGATCATCCAGGCACATTGCCACAAAAATTGAGCTTTGCCCAATCACGAGACTCAGCTGTCTGTCTCGCCGAATGTTGCATACAGGCGCACAAAGGTTCCGTTCCATCCTCCGCCGACGCCCTTGCGGCCATCCTCGGTCTTGATGGCCTCATGCACCAGGCGAACCAAAGTGCCGTCATCACGCTGTTCAAAGGTTACGGTGACTTTCGAAGCGTCCGTACTCTCGGTGCGACCGTCTGCAAAGATAATCGTATGGACCCAGCTATACACCAGTCGCTGCGGCGCAGAGATATCCTCATAGTGCCCGCTTAATTGATGCGCCTTGCCGTCTTCGTTCTGGCCATAGGCAAATCGCCAAGCGCCACCTTCGGTCAGATCGACATCGACCGTCTCGAGATGGCCGGGCCCGGGCCCGAACCATTGTTTTATGTCTTCCGGTGTCGTCCAGGCGTTGAACATGCGTTCGGCAGTTGCACGGAAGACGCCTTCGACAATGACTGGATCGCTGCCTTCCGGGGTTTTGAGAAAAGTCAGGCTCATTGTCTTTCTCCATCAATATGCTTTGCCAGTGCGCCAAAGCTGTCCATCCAGAACCGCTGATAGGTTTCCAGCCACTCAGTCGCCGCCTTCATCGGCTTGGTCTCAAGCTGACAGAACCGGGTCCGACCGCGCTTTGATACGATCACCAAGCCCGCATCGCTGAGCACGCGGACATGTTTGGAAACAGCGGTTTGCGACATGTCGAAAGGCGCGGCGAGGTCTGACAGTGCGGCTTCGCCCGAAGCGAGGCGCGCAATGATCGCCCGCCGAGTCGGATCGCCAAGCGCCGCAAAGGTCTGGTCGAGATTGTTCATCCGGGCTCCTTAATAGTAAACCAATGGGTTGACTATGAAAATTCAAGCAGTTAGTCAACCTTTAAGTTCACTATGGATATCAAAAGTGAAACTCTATATCGACCGCGCCCCAAATCCGTTTCGGGTCACCATTTTCATGCTGGAAAAGGGTATCGAAATCCCGGCCGAGCGGCTGGACATCATGGCCAGTGAAACCCGCACGCCGGAGTTTAGTAAGGTCAACTCGTTGCATGAACTGCCGGCGCTTGAGCTGGATGACGGCACAGTCCTGACAGAGAGCATTGCCATATGCCGCTATCTCGAAGCATTGCATCCTGAGCCGTCTCTGATGGGATCGTCACCCCTCGAAACAGCGCAGATCGAAATGTGGAGCCGTAGAATGGAGTGGCACCTATTCGAACCGAGGGGTGACTTCGGCCGTCATGTCATTCCCTATTTCGCTGACAAGATTGAGCAGTTCCCCGACTATGCAGCGTCGCTAACGCGGAGGCTCGAAAAGAAATGGAGCTGGCTTGATGGCGAATTGTCCGACGGTCGCACCTATGTCGCGAATGATCGGTTCTCGGTTGCCGACATAACTGGCATGGCGGTCTTGTTCATTCAGTCTTTCCTGGATCTCGAGATACCCGGCGACCTGACCCATGTTCAAAGGTGGAAAGGCGCGGTACAAAACCGTCCATCGTGGGGGACCTTCTTTGGCGTATGATGAAGCATTGGCGGCACGGTTTCGCGATACACTGTCCGGCATGGTGGGCGTGTCAGAGAAGAAGATGATGGGCGGCGTCTGCTTCATGCTGAACGGCCATATGGTTGGCGGGGCGCACCGCGAGAAAACCGGAGAAGGCCTCTTCATGTTCCGCGTCGGCAAGGATAATGAAGCTGAGGCACTATCCCGCCCTGGTGCGCGGCCGATGGAAATGACCGGACGGCGCATGGGCGGGTTTGTCTTTGTTGAGGAAGAGGCGTGTGATGATGCCGCGCTCAAGGGCTTTGTTTCACTGGCCTTGAGCTTTGTAACAATGATGCCGCCAAAACCTGGTAAATAGGAGCACCATGTCAGACTTCACTGCCTTTCCGACCGATACAGTCAAGTTCCTGCGCGACATAAAGAAAAACAATAATCGCGAATGGTATCAGGCCAACAAAGCGCGCTATGATGAGGGCGTCAAAGCCCCTGCGGAAGCCTTTTGTGAGGCGGTTCAGTTTCGCATGAAAGCCATCACCGATGATAGCTGGACCAGCAAGATTTTTCGTATCCACCGCGATGTGCGGTTCTCCAAGGATAAGACGCCATACAATGCGCACTTGCACATTTATTTCAAGCGTGAAGGCAAACCGTCCGGGCTATTTTTCGGTTTGAGACCAGATGAGCTTGTGCTGGGCGCAGGGGTGTTCTCCTTCGGCAAGGAGCAGCTCAGTGCCTATCGCAATGCAGTCGCGAGCCCGAAGGGCGCAGCCCTGGATGAACTGGTGTCAACGTATCTCGATGAAGGGCTTCGGCTGAATGATCCGCCCCTGAAACGTGTGCCCAAGGGCTTCGATGCCGACCATCCAAGGGCCGAACTGTTAAAGCGCAAAGGGCTCGCCATCTGGATTGATATTGATGATCCGTCGGTCATGTCCAAGCCAGAAGGTCTCGAGACCTGCTTCACGCAGTTTGATCGACTGGCCCCTCTGAGCGACTGGATGAACGCCAATATTCCAAGCCCCAGCGAAAACTAGGCAGCCCTAGTCGTAGTCATGATAGTGATCATGATGATCCGTGCGCGGACCGTCATAAGCCCGGTCGCGGCTCCAGCACGCGCAATCTGTGTCCCAGGTGAAAGCTTCACCGCGTCCGTTCACCCGCAGGTTCGACGCAGCGTATGAGCCGTCGCTTGTATTGCCGTACATATCGGCAAAACCGTCGCCATCACTGTCGCACGTGTAGAAAGTACCTGTGTGCGAGCAGCCATAATAGCCGACATACTGGCCGTAGGAATAGGTGCTCGGCCATCCGGAATAGGCCGAAAACCCGGTTGGGCTATAATACGGGCCCGAATACGGACTTTGATACGCGTAGGCCTGGCTTGTTTCATACGAAGCTTCGGCAAAGCCTTGAGCGAGTCCGGCAGATACAGCCTCCAACTCGGCGGTGGTGCATGCTGCCAATGATGCGCCCATACACATCGCGGCGAAAGCCAATGGCGTCTTCATCTCAACCTCCCTCAAAATCCATCTAATCCCAGTACCTTATGCCACTCGAACTGAAGATGAACAGACGGTAACATAGCTCTAGCGCCTGTGTTCATGTTGGTTTGTCTAGATTAGTTTCCGGACGGGGAAGCCGAGGATAACGTGATCCGAAGCGCTGGCGTCCAACCACAGGACGCACGCGGGGTCCGTAGTTGCGATGTGACTTGTGAAGGTGTTCAGGCATTGCAGGAACACAAGAACGGGCAGGGCTCAAGGGGGGCTCTGCCCGTTGATTATTTGTCTTCTGGGTCGATATGGCGGCGGCCAAAATCAGCTTCATCTGTATCAAGCCCGGCCTCGATAATAGCCTTCCTGATCCCGCGCGCGCGTTCGAACTCACGCATCAGCGTGTCGCCATCATCCCACCGAATGGCGCGCTGGAGTACAGCCAAGTCCTCACCAAATCGGCCGAGCGTTTCAAGCACAGCGTCCTTATTGGCCAGGAAGACATCGCGCCACATGATGGGGTCTGATGCGGCAATCCGCGTAAAGTCGCGAAAGCCACCTGCTGAATACTTCACCACTTCGCCGTCCTCGACGCTTTCCATATCATACGCTGTCGAGACGATATTGAAGGCGATCAGGTGTGGCAGGTGGGAGGTGATGGCCAGGACTCGGTCGTGTCGGGCAGGGCTCATCTGCTCAACTTTTGCCCCAAGCCCGGTCCAGAACCGGGTCAGTTTTTCGATGGCAGCTTTGTACTCCGCGGATGCGTTTTCAAGCGGAGTCAGAATGTGCCAGGCGTTCTGGAAGAGACTGGCAAACCCAGCATCTGGTCCTGATTTCTCAGTACCGGCAATCGGATGCCCTGGGATGACATGAACAGTCTCAGGTACCGCCGCTTGCATCGCCTCGCTCGCGCCGAGCTTGACTGAGCCAACATCTGTCAGGATAGCGCCATGTTTCAAATGCTGCGCGATCTTCTGAGTAACCTCCGCGATTACTCCAACCGGTGTACACAGAATCACGCAATCGGCGTTCGCGACAACTCTCGCCAAGTCATCCTGGACGTTGCCGGAAAACAGCTTGTCAGCCAGCTTCCGGACGCCTGCATCCTGATCGTAGAGTGCAACCTGGCTTGCACCACCATAAGCCTTGACGGCATGCGCGATGGATGAGCCGATCAGACCAATGCCGACAATAGCGATCGTGTGAAAGACAGGAGTGGCCATTGGCATCAGGCCTCTGCGAACGCCTGCACGGCTGCGATGACGTCATCATTTCCTTCGCGCGTTCCGATCGACACGCGCAGGCAGTTCGGCAGGCCATAGACTTTGACGTCTCGCACAACAATTCCCCGCGACCGCAGGAAGTTATCCGCGTCTTCAGCGCGGCGTCCTTGGGCATCCTCAAACTCGACAAGGATGAAGTTGCCGACACTCGGATATGTTTTGAAGCCGGCTGCGATCATAGCCGCATCAACGCGGGCAAGTTCGGTCTCATTATGCTCAAGGGATTTTGCGACAAAGGCGTCATCCTCTATCGCGGCGATGCCTGCGGCCTGCGCGGCAGAAGTGACGTTGAAGGGGCCGCGCACACGGTGGATTGCGTCAATCACGCTTTGCGGCCCGTAAGCCCAGCCAAGACGTAAACCCGCCAATCCATGAATCTTGGAAAATGTACGGGTAACAACGACATTGGCTTCCTCGCCCGCAAGTTCCATCCCGGCCGAATAGTCATTATTGCGGACATATTCTGCATAGGCTCCGTCAAGCACAAGCAGCACATTTTCTGGCAACCCGGCGTGCAAGCGCTTGACCTCGCTATAGGAGATATAGCTGCCCGTTGGGTTGTTTGGGTTGGCCAGGAAGACAATCTTTGTCTTGTCGGTAACCCGCTCGAGCATGGCATCAACATCGCTCCTGAGATCCTTCTCAGGCGCACTGATTGTCTTGGCACCGGATTGCTGGGCGACCAGGCGATAGACGAGGAACCCATGCTGACTTTGCACAATTTCATCGCCGGTTGAGAGATAGGCACGGCCAAGCAACTGAAAGATTTCGTCAGATCCCGCGCCGCAAACGATGCGGTCTGCATCAATGCCATATTTCGCGGCGATCGCCTGCCTCAGCGCATAGGCCGAGCCATCAGGATAAAGCTCGAGAGTCTCGGTAACCTTCGCAACTGCCTTTTGTGCCGCCGGGCTGCAACCCAGAGGGTTTTCATTAGACGACAACTTCCAGCCATGCTCAAGTTTCTGCCCGCCCTTATAGGGGACAATCTCGAGAATGTTTGCATTCGGTGTCGGGCCCGTCATTCACCGCTCCTTGATCAATCAGGTCTCGTGCCGTTTCGGCGCGTGAAAATCAAGAGATAGCGATGAGAAAGCTCTGTGTCGGAGGAGGCAGTATGACTTAGCCGCCGATGGCCTGTTCGTCGCGCTCGCCTGTACGGATGCGAATTACCGTATCCAACGGTGTCACGAAGATCTTGCCGTCACCTATGGTGCCGGTGTTGGCGGCCTTGCTTATCGCTTCGGCCACGCGTTCGGTATCGCCGGTTGCGCATGCCACTTCGACCTTGACCTTGGGCAGAAGGCGAACTTCATATTCGGCACCGCGATAGACTTCGGTCTTGCCTTGCTGGCGACCATACCCGCGCACTTCGGAGACAGTGAGACCAGAGACATCAATCCCGCCAAGAGCATCAATGACAGCGTCCAGTCGGCTTGGTTTGAAGATTGCTGTAACGAGTTTCATGGCCAGGCTCCGTGTTGATAGCTACACGCCTATCGGCTTTTTAATCTACGTCAACGGATGAATTGGACACGGATTCAGAGGTTTTGCGTGCTGCCCGATTTCTAGGCAGGGCCGTCGCGGCTTTGCCAGCTCGCACTGCATCTGTGACAACGGCGCCTGCGCTGCCCCCCGGTTTGGCATAGAGCCGCTTGATCGCCTCTACCAGAACCACACCGCCAAGTCCCGAAAGCACGGTTTCGCCCACGCCCTCCCAGGCCGCTGCAGCTGAGGTGATGATCGGCCAGTTGAGCGGCGGAACGTGGACTGCTGTTGCAGAGGCAGTGACCTGAAAGAGGCTGTCACCAGCAAAGCGAATAAGCTGGCGTTTGGTCCAGGGGCGGCCATGACCAAAGGCCTTGCTTTCGGCCAGAGACCAAAGCGAGCGCCGGTTCGCCGCGACGATGACGATACGCCCTTCCGGTGCCAGAACCCTCCAGGTTTCTCTCAGGACCGCGCGTGGATGCTCGGCTTCTTCGAGTGCGTGCAGCAGAACGATCCGGTCAAACGCCCCTTCTGCAAAAGGAAAACGGTCTTCAGGTGAGATGGTAGACGCCTCTCCACCTTTGCCCTTGAAAGAAACGGTGCCGACGGCCTCCGGCTGCAGTGCGACACAGGTTTTCGCGCTGCCTTGCCATTGCGTCAGAACAGGCTGGGAATATCCGAGGCCAAGAACGTTCTGGCCAGAGCAATCGCCCCACAAGTCGCTTAGGCGACCTGCAATGCGATCGGAAACAGCGCGCCCAAGCCGGGTCTCATAAAAGGTATCAAGGGTTGCCGCGACCTGTCGCATATGGCTCTGTTCTTTCAGTTAAAACGTACTCAAAAGATGGGCTCATGTTGAAGATACATCAATTCCCCTGCCTGAATGATAATTATGGCTATCTAATCCATGATACGCAAAGCGGCGAGACGGCGGCTATCGATACGCCGGATGCCCAGCGCTATCTGGACGAAGCCGCCAATCAGGGTTGGGCGATCACGGCGATATGGAACACGCACTGGCATCCCGATCATGCTGGCGGCAACATGCAGATCAAGCAAGCGACTGGCTGCCAGATTATCGGTCCTGCCGGTGAAGCCGAAAAAATACCCGGTCTTGATAGGGCTGTACGAGAGGGGGATGTGGTCAAGCTGGGCGCGATTGAGGCAAGCGTCATAGATGTGCCCGGGCATACTCTGGGTCACAACGCCTATCACATGCCCTCGCAAAACGTCGCTTTTGTTGGGGACGCGGTTTTTGCGCTCGGTTGCGGGCGTGTTTTCGAGGGGGATGCGGCAATGATGTGGAATAGCCTCTCCAAGATCAAAAAGCTGCCGCCGGAAACCATGCTCTATTGCGCACACGAGTATACACAAGCAAACGCCCGCTTCGCTGAAACCATTGACCCCGGAAATCATGCTCTAACCACATATATCGCTGAAATTGATGCGAAACGCGCAAAGGGCGAACGCACCGTTCCGATGGGGCTTGCGCGCGAGCTTGCCACCAATCCCTTCCTGCGCGCTGATGATCCAGGCCTTCAAGCCGCAATCGGGTGCCCGAACGACCCGGTCGCAACATTTGCCGAAGTACGCGGGCGCAAGGACCGATTCTAGGTGTATTTTGCACGATCCGGCGACCTTGGTGCGAATGAGATCATTCGCCTGCTTGATCTTAAGCCACATCCGGAAGGTGGTCTCTATAGTGAAACCTTCCGGGCGGGCGGAAATGCAAGAGCCAGTTCGACGAGTATCTACTATCTATTGCAAGCCGATGAAATCTCGGCCTGGCACCGCGTTGATGCCGACGAATATTGGCTATGGCACGCTGGTGGGCCACTATCACTGACGCTGTCAGCGCCCGATGGCCGGGGCGCCGAGAGCGCTATACTCGGCCCCGATCTTCGCGCCGGGCAGGCACCCCAAATCATTGTGCCGAAGGCCTATTGGCAAACTGCTGAGACACTTGGCGCCTGGACTCTGGTGAGCTGCGTGGTGGCACCTGGTTTCGAATTTTCGGGTTTTGAGCTCGCGCCTGAAGACTGGCGTCCTGACATCTGACGCGAAACCGGCTTGAATTCTCGGCTGGATCGGGCGCATAGGAAAGCATGACCAAAGCCTTTTTGCCCTTTCCGGCGCCGTTGCCGGGTTCAAACCAGGATGAAACTCTGGAACTTCGGCCCAAATTCAATGCTGATGGCCTGATCGCTTCGATCGCGCAGGATGCGGTGACCGGAGAGGTTCTGATGCTGGCCTGGATGAACGCTGAGGCGCTGTCCCAGACGCTGGAAACCGGCCGGGCGACCTACTGGTCGAGATCCCGGCAATCCTTATGGGTAAAAGGCGAAACATCCGGGCATGTCCAGACGGTCAAAGAGGTCCTGATTGATTGCGATCAGGACGCCGTATTGCTGCAAGTTCAGCAATCCGGAAGTGCCTGCCACACTGGCCGTGCCTCTTGTTTCTACCGGACGGCTTCGACAGACGGTCTGAAAAAATTGTCCTGATATTGGACGCCGGTCATCAATAAACTGGTACAACTCTTGCTACGTTTACCGTGCAAACGTCTGGAGTGTCATTTTAACCATGTTTAACGCGCTGAAACACAGTTTATCACCCCGAGGCAAAGCCCAGGTGGACGCCGAGCCAGTTGGCCCGGTCGAACTGCGTATGGCGGATCGCAAGGATGTGTTTGCTGATGCTGTTTTGAACACCTCTATTGGTGAGAAGAAGCAGGGCATCGTTTTGGACATGTCCCAATGTGGCGCACGTCTGCGATTTGTAACCGCTGATAGCGTTTCTGAAGGCGTTCAGGTCGAAATTCCCCGCCTGCGTCTAAAGCGCCGTGCGCGGGTTCGCTGGAAGACACGCACCGATCTCGGTATCGAGTTTATTGACTGAAATTGAGTTTTGTCTGAGCTTGCCTCGGTCTATTAGACTGACCTGAGTGAGATGAGGCCCAATTCATGCGATATATTCTTACGGCTCTGGCCGGGTTTTGCTGTGCCTGTAGCGCGCAGGCACCAGGGTCTGAAGCGGCACCTGAATCCACGGCAAGCGAAGCTCCGGTGGAGGTTGAAGCCGCAGATACGGGTCCGATCAGGTTTGCAGAGTCGACAGAAGAACTTGATGCCAGGGCGGTCGCAGCTGAAAGTTCAATCAATCCGCTAGAGAATGACTTGCGCGGCCTTGAAGTGGCTTTTCGTCATCACAAGGCCTTCCGCATAAAACCTGATGGTGCCGTCTTCGAGATGGATCTTGCTGATCTCGATGGCAATATCCTGCTTGATGAGGACTTCATTCTTGAGCCGACATCCGGGGTGGAGAGCGACATGTTGAGCGCCGAAGCAAGAGAAGCTTCCGTGATCAGGACGTTTCGCCTGGCTGAAGCTGACAAACCCAGAATGGCTGCGGCTGATGCCCAGTTGAAACAGCGCAAAGCCGAAGCGCCGGGCCAAAATACGCTGAACCTTTCCGGCGGTACCTATTCCTGCGCCGAGCCTGAGGAAACAGCGCCGGACGTTTACAGTCTGAGCATGTATTTCCGTACAGCTGAGGACCGCGATTTCGTTCCGATGATGGGAGAAATGCTGATCGACAAGGTTGCAGATAGTCCGTTTGCAGGTTTTTGGGTTGACTGCGCGACACCTGAGTGAGGGCGCAGGTCACCTGCTAACTCGCCCCTATGACTTGCTGACCGGTTTTGCTAAAGAGCTCGCGCTGACCCCGTAGCTCAGCGGGATAGAGCAACAGATTCCTAATCTGTAGGTCGCGCGTTCGAATCGCGCCGGGGTCGCCATTTTATTGATTTTTATCAATGCCTTATAACGGGCAGCCCAAGCCAAATTCTTACGAAATCGAAATTGGAAGCATATTGGAAGCATTTATTGGCAATTCGGCATCACCGCTTGGCCGCAACTATGTATCGCGTAAAACTTTAGAATGAAGCTTACTTTTAGGCAGCGCGCGACATTACTCTTGGACTAATGTCGGCGATTAGGAACAATCGAGGATATACCGGACGCCCGTTGAAGCGAAACACACGAGCCTCAATTGCGCCCAATCGCACCCAGTTCAGCACCCTCTCACATTGCAGGCGGTTGATGTACCCTAGAGGCTCACCATCTTCCCGCAAAATTTGTACCGCATTGGAATCTGATTCATTCGCAGGCTCATGCTCAAGTCGAACCACATCGCCGGGCTCTAAATCATCGGCGGCCGAACGATAATGCCTGAATCCCGCAACATCGAAAATAAATCGGAATGGCTGATCGAAGCCATCAAATGTTTCCGTAAATCCGAAGCTGTCGCCGGCCAGCCGTGCGCCGGTGTATGAAAGGAGACTTAGCCCCGTCCATTCCGCGGAAGGTGAAAGACCGAATGTTTCTAGGAACCGATTATAATCGGAGCGTTCTGAACTGGGTAGTCGGCGCAAAAAAATCTCGAGCGCATCGGCATGAGGACATTCTGCGTCTAACGGTAGGCCAGGATAACCCAGAAATCCCTCATCTAAAGCAGTCTGAAACGATGCAGTTCCTTTGAGATATTGAAACTGCGTGCCGTCAGCATTGACGATTAGTTCGCCCACAGCATAACGATCTCGGCCACCGCCTGCTCCAAGTGGTGTTTGCCAAGTCAACAAAGCTCGCTGGGTCTGAACCGGGCTTGAAATCACGTTTCGATACTCCATTAAAGAATGTTCTTTATACGTTCCTGTCCACAAATCAAGACCGCTTCAATTTGACGTGCTCGATTTAGTGACATCTGAAAGGGATTTGGCAGTCCATTCAATGCTACAATTTCTTCGATTAGGTCTGACAGCGGCTGTAGGTTTAGGTCGGCAACTTGCTCAAACCACAACCGTTGAGCAGGCTGTTCTGCTAGAAAAGCCTCACAGATTTCCGCGAACGGTGCCCCACTTGTCCCCGGCTCATTCAGTCTGACATGGTGACAACCATTCGCCATATGCCGATTTAGCCTGTCTTTGCGCATTCTACCGTTAGGATCGAACCATTTTCGTTCGAGTCCTTGTTCGTCCCACTCGCAAGCCATACTCGTTGCGTTGTCATACAACGGCGCCATGCGCAAACCATCTTGCCCCTTTATAACTGCCCAATTCTCAGCATGACGATCGGAATTTGAGATTAGGGCATCGAGCGCGAAGGCTTGGCCCCAGAAAGCAAAATAGTCCTGCCTAGCCAAACCATCACTTTCCAAACGGTCCGCGATTAAATACAGCAAAGGTAGAGTGTGGCGCTCGCCTCTCTCGATATCATAGTTGGGATCCACTTCACGGCAATATGTCCAGCCCTCTGTGAAGGTCTCTTCGCCATCACGGTAGATGTATTCCATTAGGCTGCCGATCTTACCGTCCCGCAATGCCAAAGAAACATGTTGCACAGGCCAACTTAGCAAATCTCCCGCAATGAAGGATGCTAACAATTCGGACCAAATCTGAGCTTCTCTAAACTCTTTTGGCTCCTTGAAGACAAAGTATTTCTCGGTCTCCGGATCAATAACCGTACTCTTGTCACGTGACCCGGTAAGAGGTTCGTCGGCAATGCTCCAATCTTCGAGCGGAATAATCGGCGCAAGCGATATCGAATTGAAGCGGGCTGTCACACTGCAATCCTAACCAAATTCGTTCGCAGGGTCACGATAGAATTTCGCTGAATCGACTTGATATCCAATTGCTTTTGCATTCAATTTTCGAATTTAGGTGTGCGGAGCACTGTGGTTGGTTCCCCTTTTGGGATGTGGCTGACAATCGGCGAAGGCGTAAAACGAACGTAAGGTTTCGTCTGATTTCGAAGGCGAAACGGCGATTTTTGGTATCGGCCATCTGACTGCTAGCAACGATCAAATCTGATCAAGACAAGCTCTCAATCTATGGTCACAATAGTCTTGATTATTGTTTCTTCGGTCGGTCTGTATCGGCGATAAACGTCAATGACTTCCCTAGCTTTCCCGTTAGGATTCTGAGGTAGTTGTCACTCGTAGCAATCACGCGAGAAGACGCAGCAAAAGTACTTTCATTGATTTTGGTGCGACCGCTTCTCGTCACTGTAACAATGCCCGGACCATCCGGGGCGCGGAACACCATCGCTACTTTCGGGTCGATTGGAACAATATAATATTCCATCGGTCTTATCAGTGGATTACCTAAGACAAATGTCTTGCCCTTTGGAGGAAGCACATACCGAAAGGGTCTATCAGTTAGAGTCTTCACGCCTTCGGAAAGAAACATTCGACGACTCTTATTCGTCGTCAGTTTAATATGCTTAGGGTCGGATGTTAGCTGTTCGTATATTGAGTGAGCTTGTTTTTGATCGACATTCTTTGGAAGCTTGTCGAATATATTGGCCCTGAAATCCGCCCTCTGCGAAGCTTCCATAGTATCACTTTTTTGATCTGGATTCCTTCGCCCCGCATCAATCACAAGACTATGGGCCAGAGCCATCCTACGTTCTTCATCTATTTCGGGGACCAGGTTCTTTTTTACCATCCCGACGATCTCCTGGATCGCTAGATTGAGATCGTTATCCATTCTTGAATAGAAATCAGACTCAAGAGACGCATCTTTTTTTCCCTCAGCGTCAATCACAGTGTATTCGTTTTTCGCCCAGCAGACCGCTTTGGGTGTAGCCTTCCAGCCATGCAACACTGCGCCACCCCTCTCTTTGGTAACACCAAATACTTTTGACGAGTTCGGCGGTGAAATCCAACGTTTGGAGAGCCATTGGGGAATGTAGTGGTGTTTCTTGGGAGCGGCCATCTGCATGGTATGTGACCCAGCCCCGTAAATTCCGGCCACTAATTTGCAGAGTCCTCGATTGAAGAGG
>CAYGKE010000046.1:0-21561 GCA_964350465.1 uncultured Hyphomonas sp. | reverse complement strand
GTTTGATCCTGACAAAGGTGAGACACGCTCAATGCGGAGCAAGGAAGACGCGCACGATTATCGCTATTTCCCGGACCCGGACCTGCTGCCGCTGGAAATCGATGATGCCTTTATCGAGGGGATCAAGATCAATCTGCCGGAACTTCCCGATCAAAAGCGCGCGCGGTTTGAGACCGATTATGGCCTGTCGCGCTACGATGCCGGTGTGCTGACCGCCGATGCAGAGGGAGCGGCGTATTTTGAGACTGTGGCGAATGGCAGGGATGCCAAACTTGCCGCCAACTGGGTGACCCAGGAACTTTTCGGCTATCTCAACAAGTCTGAGATCGCGCTTGGCGACAGCCCTATCACTGCCTTGCAACTGGGCGGACTTGTAGACCTGATTTCCAGTGACGTGATCATCGGTAAGATCGCCAAGGAATTCTTGCAGCGCATGATTGATGGCGAAGGGGAGCCGGCAGATATCGTCGAAAAGCATGGTCTCAAACAGGTGACGGATACAGGCGCGATCGAGGCAATTGTCGATGAGGTGATTGCTGCCAACCCGGATCAGGCTGAAGCCGTCAAGGAGAAGCCGAAAACCATAGGGTGGTTCGTCGGTCAGGTCATGAAGGCCTCAGGCGGCAAAGCCAATCCGCAGGCAGTAAACAAGATCCTGCGTCAGAAGCTCGGCCTCTGACCATTTTTGCTGCTGAGCGCTGCATCAATGGGTGTCGTCGACATCGCGTTCGGAGGCATAATTGCAAAAGTCTATGGTCAGGGCAGGATCAAACCTGAACCTATACCGCGCAGAACGGCGCTTATGCGGTTGTTTACATTCAGCTTTGCAAACACGCGTCGCAGCATCGTATCGACGGTATTTTCTGAAATACCAAGCTCGTCTGCGATGAAATTGTTTGAAAGGCCCGCGGCAACAAGCGACAGAACTTCCGATTCTCGCGGCGAAAGCCGTTTTATCGGCATGGTTTCGTCGGCGATATTCGACAGATCCATATATCGGTTATGGGTTTGCAGACAGGCGAACTGTAGTTCCATCTTGTCGGCTTCGGTGACTTGCAGCGTATCATTGACGGTGCCGAGACCAAAATAGGCCATGGTACCTTTTGGGCCAAAAACGGGAATGGCCAACCCGTCCGTCATCCCAGCCTGGCGCAAATCTTCCAGAAATGCCTTTTGCCGGGGGTTGAGGTTCAGGCGCTTGTCCACCTCGAACCAATGAAAAGGCCTCGCCTCGCGCCGCGACTGCTGGATCATCGGATCAATCTCAGCATAGCTCTGTTCCAGATAGTGCTCGAGCCAATCTGTCGGGAAGGTCTCGCGGATAAGACCAATCTCGATGGGAATGGCGCGCAATTGCTCGGCAACGATGTGATATGAGCTAACATCGACACCATATGCGCCAACGAAAATATCGAACTGGCGAAACAAGGTCTCGTCATCGCTGCACGCTTGTGTGGTGTCGATAAATTCTTCAAGCGAGATCATCTCATTCCCCTTGCTTGGGAGATTAGCAGAGGATCAGAGCTTGGCGCGAATTTTTTCTGCAATGGCTTCCAGAGCGGCGCTATCAGCCATTTCGCCGCTGGCATGCTGGCCGACCGAGCGGTCCGTCCAGCGCGGCAGGATATGGAAGTGCAGATGGAAGACGGTTTGCCCTGCCGGTGCGCCGTTAAACTGTGTCACCACCAGCCCGTCCGGAGCCAACGCTTTTTCGACGGCAGCCGCGACAGTCTGGACGCGCTGGATGTAAGGCCCGATCGCGTCGCTCGGCATATCCAGTAGATTGCGCGCTGCGACCTGCTTTGGAATGACCAGCGTATGGCCCTCAACCTGCGGGAATATGTCCAGAAAGGCGAGGGCGGTGTCATCTTCGAAAACCTTCACGCATGGCATGTCACCGCGCAAAATTTTGGCGAAGATATTATCGGGATCATAGGGGGCGTGTAGGGTCATACTTGAGGCTCTTTTGGAAGTTTAGGCGGCCTTGTCGAAATCAGCTCCCATAGCAGGAGAAATGATACAAGCATCATAAAGAGCAGACCTTCAATCCCTGGTCCGGGCGGCGCGATTCCCAGGCCGGTGTGTGTGCTGACATAAAAGACACTGTCAGAGGCGGTCGGCAGCCAGTTTGAGGGGACAATTGAAGCCAGCCAAATAATCAGAATGGCGCCTAGAAATTCGATTACACCGAAAAATATCAAAAGCATGGACACCGCTTTCATGCGGTTCGCAAATGTCATCTTCACAGTTTTAGTATTTAACGCGCTCGCTACCTCAACACTTTCGACAATACAGGTCTTGGCGCGTTCGAATTGCGAAATCGGAACCCGGATTGCGATACCACCGATCGCGTGTACAGCCCCCCAGTCGATGGCGGCATAGTTTGCATTGTCCAAGCTTGCCTCGAACCCGTTTGCCCTCAGCAAACCCCAGCAGACGTAGGCTTCCGGCAAGCTAGCACAGCGGCGAATGACTACAGAATTGGTCCCCATCAGTCCTTTCTAAACGGTGTGCGGGTTTGAAGATAGTCAACATCGCGTTCAACCGCCTCTCGCTCGCGGTCAAGATACGACCCTATGGCGCTGCGAAGCCCGGGGTGCGCAATCCAATGGGCCGAATAGGTCATGACCGGCGCGTAGCCCCGCGCCAGTTTGTGTCCGCCCTGTGCGCCGGCTTCAACCGTCTGGAGGCCGTGTTGGATGGCATAATCGATGGCCTGATAATAACAGGTCTCGAAATGCAGCATCGGTCGAGGCTCAAGGCAGCCCCAATAGCGCCCATAAAGCGCGTCTGAGCCAATCAGGTTCAGTGCGCCAGCAATTGGAACGCCGTCATCCAGCGCGAAGACTAGCAGTAATTTGTCGGCCATGCGCTCACCGAGCAGTGAGAACGTATCCCGCGTCAGGTAGGGGCTGCCCCATTTGCGTGAACCCGTATCGATATAGAAACGAAAGAACGCATCCCAATGTGATTCAGTGATGTCTGGGCCGGACAAATGTACGAATTCAAGTCCATTCTGCGCTTTCGCGCGTTCTTTCCTCAGATTCTTGCGCTTTGAAGATGAGAGGGCCGCCAGAAAAGCCTCGAACGTCTCGTAGCCGCTATTCTGCCAGTGGAATTGCTGGTCAGTACGGATTAGCAACCCAGCTCCATCAAAGCGTTCGATTTCGTCTTGCTCGGCAAAATTGATATGAAGGGAGGAAAACTCGTTCTGCTCGGCGACTTGTACAGCTCCAACCAGAAGCGCATTTTTCAGCTGGTTGGCATCAGGTCCAGGCCTGACCAGACGGCGGCGACCCGCAACAGGTGTAAACGGAATAGCGGACAGCAGTTTTGGGTAATAATCCCCACCCGCCCGCTCATAGGCATCGGCCCATCCATGGTCGAAGACAAATTCGCCCTGGCTATGGGTCTTCGCATAGAGCGGCATCGCGGCGCGCAGGGTACTGTCCGGCCCTTCGATCAGGACATGGCAGGGTGTCCAGCCTGTTTGCGGTGTGGCTGCGCCCGATGATTCCAGCGCCTCAAGGAAATCCCAGCTCAGAAACGGATCGAATTTGACGCCTTCCGGGTTGGCAAGCGCATCCCATCGCTCCCGGTCGACATCTGCGAGGCGTGCGGCAATGCGTATTTGAAGGGCTGTGTCATCCATTCCGCTAGTTTATCATGCCGCTTGGTGGAAAATTGGGCACGAAGCCTTCAAAAATCTGGGCATCTGCATGGTCGCTCAGCTCCGCGGCAGTTCCGATGTCGCGTACAGTCCAGATCGCAAGCGGTAGGGCCTTTAAACGCGCCCACCCGGCAGCTTTCTGGGCATCCGATACATGGCAGGCCAGATAGTCTGGGTCGGCGCTCAGCGGCGCGTCGACGAGGTCCTGGAACTTGCCCTCTCCAATCAGCTGACTTGATGGAACAAGCTGACCACGCATGATATTTTTCGGCAGGGCCGAGACTGCCTCAAAGGAAAAGCTCATGATTGCGGCTGGACCTGCATATGCGTCCAGTGCCGCAGCGACGGTCAGTGCAAATCCAGCCGGGTTGGTTTCCCCATCAATTTTGATCTCGCACAATAGCGGTGTGGCGGGGTCTTTCGTTAGCAATAGGTCGTTCAGGTGAGGAATATGGCCGCCGCCGTGGAGTGGTATCCGGCTTAGCTCGATGGCTTTGTACTCTGCGACCAGACCAGATCTCTGCGTCAGTCGGTCCAACAGGGAGTCGTGGAAGATCATTGGCTCGCCATCTGCAGAGGGACGAACGTCGAACTCAATACCATAGCCTGCTTGGTCGGCGGCGAGACAAGCCTCAAGACTGTTCTCAGGTGGTCCTTCAGGCGTCCAAAGCCCGCGATGGGCATAGTGAAATTTCGCGATATCAAACCGCTCAGCCAATCTCAAACACTCCGTCGATCTCGACCGCGACCCCCATGGGCAGCACAGGGCAGGCCACAGCGGACCTTGCATGACGCCCGGCGTCGCCGAAGACGTCGACCATCAGGTCGGAGCAGCCATTGATGACCTGCGGTATTTCGACGAAATCTGCAGCCGCATTGACGAAGCCGCCGAGTTTTACGACGCGCACAACGCGTGAGAGATTGCCAAGAGCAGCCTTGCATTGGGCGATCAGATTGATGCCACAAAGCCGCGCAGCTTGCTGTCCTTGCGGCAGGTCCAGCGTTTCACCGAGACGACCCATGGTTAGCCCATCTGGCCCGGCGCTTACCTGCCCCGATACGAACAGATGATTGCCGCTAATGACATATGGGACATAGTTTGCCACCGCTGCCATTGGCTCAGGCAAACTGATGCCAAGCTCACTCAAACGGGTTTCCGGTGACGGCATAGGCATGTGCTCCCAATTGGATATGAGGACTCTGGATGCCGCAGCCAGGGCCAGTGCGCAAGTCAACTCGTCAACTCTTCTCGCCGCGAGCATTGTGCATCCGGATCGTGCGGCCAGTGACAACCGCTTCACTGCCGAACCTCGTCTTCGCGGCATCTGAAGCTCGTTCAGCGGCAGCTCGTTTTTCAACGCGTGGATCGATCAGGTCGCGGCCATCGCTTCGCGCCTCCTGCAAGTGGGATAGGCCAATTCCGATCAGCCTGTACTTCCGGCCGCCATCCACCTCTCTGCCCAGCATCGGTTTCGCGACCCTGAACAGGACCTGCGCCAATTGCGTTGAGTCAGGTAAAGTCACACTTCGGGTAAGTGACTTGAAGTCAGATGTTTTCAGTTTCAGGGTGACAGTCGCGCCTTCAACAGCAGCCTTCTTGGCCCGCGCGGCTGTTTCTTCACACACATTCCAAAGACGATCCTCAAGCTCAGTGAGGCTGGATATGTCGGTATTGAACGTGCGCTCGGCAGATACGGACTTGCGTTCGGAGCCCGCCCTGACCGGCCTGTTGTCGATGCCTCGCGCGCGCTGATGCAGCCATAGTCCCGTCTCGCCAAATTGACCAACCAGGTCGCGGACGTCGATTGACTGGATGTCACCAACGCGCCGGTATCCGGCCCTCTCAAGCTTCTTGGCAAGTTGCGGCCCGACGCCGTGCAGGAAGCTAACCGGCTGTGGGGCTAGAAAAGTAGGTGCTTCTGACAGCGCCAGTGCAGCAAACCCCCTGGGTTTGTCGAACTCACTTGCCGTTTTTGCGAGGAATTTATTATCGGCCAGTCCAATCGAAATCGTGATGCCAATGTCTGCTTCGATGTCTCGCGCAAGCCGCGCTAGCGCAGTTGCAGGATTGGCGTGATTAATTCGCTCAGTGCCAGACAAATCCAGGAACCCCTCATCTATGCTGATCATTTGCACGAGCGGCGTAAGGTTTTGTAATTTCTGTCTGATTTGTTTGGAGGCATCCGAGTAGGCTTGATAGCGCGGCTTCACGACGACAGCTTGGGGGCAGGCTTTCAAGGCCTTGAACATCGGCATGGCAGAGCGAACCCCGTGCAGCCTCGCTATATAGCAGCAAGTTGAAACGACGCCTCTTTTGCCGCCGCCAACCAGAACCGGCTTATCTCGCAAGTCTGGATTGTCTCGCTTTTCCACCGCCGCAAAAAAGGCATCGCAATCAATGTGGGCAATGAACAGGCGATCAAGCTGAGCATGGCAGACCACGCGACCAGACCCGCAAAGACTGCAGGATTCGGCGTCATCCTCAGCCCAATGGTCACAATCGCGGCACAGACTCGGCATTAATGTTCATCTCATGTTCCCGCTTAGCGCGCAAGATCAGGGAAAACCGCAAACAAAACTTAACGAACGGGGTGCTATCGGCTTATTTGGTTTAACGAATCGTAGGCTCAGGTGGACCCGGTATGGCAGTCAACGCGGAACGCACCGTTCTTATCGTTGAAGATAATGAGCTGAACATGCGCCTGTTCAGTGATTTGCTGGAATCCTCAGGGTATCAAACCCTCAAATGCACGGACGGGGCAAAAGCGGTTGGTCTGGCGCTTGAGCACGCGCCCAACCTGATCGTTATGGATATTCAGCTGCCAGAGGTCTCTGGCCTCGATATTACGCGGTGGCTCAAGGATGATGAGCGCACCCAGGGTATCCCGATACTGGCAGTGACGGCTTTTGCCATGCGCACGGATGAGTTGCTGGTTCGCGAGGCTGGATGTGAGGCATATCTCTCCAAGCCGATTCAGATTAGGTCGTTTTTGTCCACTGTGGACAGTCTGGTCGAAGGGAAGAAGGCCGCGTGAGCGCTCGGATACTGGTTGTCGACGATATTCTGGCTAACCGCCGCCTGATGAAGGCAAAGCTGGAAGCGAAATACTATACGGTTGATATGGCGGTGGACGGCCCTGAGGCGATCCGAAAAGCCGAGGAGGGCTCGCCGCAGATCATCCTTCTGGACGTGATGATGCCGGGCATGGATGGTTATGAGGTGTGTCGTCGTCTGAAAGCAAATCCCCGGACCCGGCATATCCCGATTGTGATGCTGACTGCGCTGACGGATGCAGAAGACCGCGTCAGGGGCCTGAAGGCGGGCGCAGACGACTTCCTGTCCAAGCCTGTTGACGATTTCTCACTGATGGCGCGTTTGGAGGCGCTAAGCCGCTACAACGCCGTTGCGCACGAGCTGCGGCAACGTGAGGCCAATAGCCGCTCCGTTCATCATTTCACCGAAGACGAGCTCAGACATCTTTCCAAGCCGGCAAATATCCTGATTGTTGATAGTGATCGGAATGCCGTCAAACGCATTGGCGACCGGCTGAAGACGGCTGGTCACACCGTCTCGCTATGGTCTGACCAAGGGGCAGCCGACTTGCAATCGCTTGATCTAGTTATACTTGCGCTCTCCAACCAGCCGCATGATCCACTGCGATTGTGTGCATTCCTGCAGTCGCTGGAGATGGGGCGGGAATTCTCTATCATCGCCATCTATGACAAAAGTGATCAGTATCGTGCGCATGAGGCTTTGCGGCTTGGAGCTGGCGATACGATTGAACTGCCTGTCGATGAGCAGGAATTGCTAGTGCGGGTGCGAACGCAGCTAAAGCGCAGTCGCTATCTTCAGATTCTTCGTGAAAGGGTCGATCGCGGCGTGGAATTATCCGTTATTGATCAGCTGACGGAGCTATATAATCGCCGGTTCATGCATTCGCGCCTTGAACAGTGGATAACCCGTTCTTCGGTCAACGGCCCGCCGGTCTGTGTTGTGGCGCTTGATGTAGATCACTTCAAACTCATCAACGACGCATACGGGCATGAGACCGGGGATGAGATCTTACGCGCCTTTGCCAAGCGCATACGTAAGAATGTGCGGCCAAAGGATGTTGCATGCCGAATGGGAGGCGAAGAGTTCTTGGTCATTCTGCCTGAGACCTGCCCGGATATGGCGATGCTCGGCGCGGAACGCATTCGCCAAGCCATTGCCAGCGAGCCATTTCGGATTGAGCGAACCGGTGTGGAGATCGATGTCACAGTGAGCGCCGGTGTCGCGCACTATAATTCCAAGGAAGACACTGTATCGGATATTCTGCACCGTGCGGACCAGGCGCTGTACCGGGCGAAGCAGGGTGGGCGCAACCGGATAGAATCCATGGCGGCATAAAAAAGCCGAGCAATTTGCTCGGCTTGATCGCATCAGGAAAGCTGACCTTACTTGATCTTGCCTTCTTTGAAGTCGACATGCTTGCGAATGACAGGGTCATATTTCCGCTGCACCATTTTCTCGGTCATGTTCCGAGGGTTTTTCTTGGTCACATAGAAGTAACCTGTGCCTGCAGTTGAATTCAGGCGAATTTTGATCGTTGCCGGTTTGGCCATGACGATGCACCTTGTAATCAGGGCTGAATCTGGAAAACGCGTCTAATGACGGGATCACCGGCTCAAGTCAACCAAGTTTTAGCGGTTTAGCGGGGCAAAATGCGATCAGCTGCATGTCCCTTGCGGGTCCAGCGCAGGAAGGCTGGCGCGAGCTTCTGGGGGCTGGACAATTGCTGGTCCAGCTCGCCCAGCATGAAGCGGGTGACATTCGGTAAATCCAGCGCCATCGCGTCGCCCAGGGTGACCCATTGCAGATCATGTAGCTCAGCGCCATCAAGTGGTGGACGCTCATCGATGAGAACCGTCTCTGCTTCCGCCATGAAAAAGCGAGCGTCGAAACGCTTGGGCCGGTAGGGCGGCGTGATCGCGCGGCCAATGAAGGTGAATTGCTCCAGATCTGGCGCAACCCCAAGCTCATATAGGGGCTGCCAGCCCTTTGGCGCGGAAGTGGGCATATCGCCAGACTGGCCGATGATCAGGCCGGTTTCCTCGAAAGTCTCCCGGATGGCGGTTAACGCGAAAGCGCGCGGACGACGCCTTGTGCCCACGCGCAGACGTGCTTCGTTCAACCGGGTTAGCTCGCGATGTGCGATGGCGCGGCCATCATCCGGATCGACGCGCCCACCGGGAAAGACGTACTTGTCCGGCATGAAATCATGCTTGCTGGAGCGCTTGCCAACCAGCACGCGTGGTTTTTTCTGGTCACGGCGTACCAGCAGCAGTGTCGCTGCATCAAGCGGGCGACTTGCCGGGGCGCCCTGTGGTCGGACTTTCCCAGTTTTGTGAATATCATAGGCGCCTTTCAGGAACTGGGTCATTTGCGCTTGCCCTTGCTCTTCGACTTGCCGCCCCCGCCCTTGCGGCGAACGGGGCGGCGGTCAAAGCGCTTGTCTGCGGCGCGTACAGGCAGTTTCTCACCGAGCTTTCGCGCCTTGGGGGTGGATATCACTTCCAGTAGCAGCCCGCCTTCGAGAGGCGTTACTTCTTTCAAGCGCACCGTGACGGGTTGTCCCATCTCAAAGCGCTTACCGGATTTTTCAGCGCCCAGCGCCATGGCGCTATCATTGAAGCGCCAATATTCATGCGACAGCGACGAGGCCGGAACAAATCCATCGGCGCCGGTTTCGGACAGGCGCACGAACAGGCCAGACTTTGTCACGCCGGAAATCCGGCCTTCGAATTCCGCGCCAACTCGGTCAGCGAGGAAGATGGCAAGATAGCGGTCGGTCGCTTCCCGCTCAGCCGCCATGCTTCGGCGCTCTGTGATCACCAGATGCTCGGCGGTCTCTTCCAGCTTTACGAGATCCATTTCCGTCAGCCCATCCGGGCCGAGTTTCAAAGCGCTGATCAGGGCGCGGTGGACAATCAGATCGCTATAGCGGCGGATAGGGGAGGTGAAATGGGCATATTTGCGTAGGTTCAAGCCGAAATGCCCAATATTATCCGGGCTATAGATGGCCTGTGATTGACTGCGCAGGACGATCTCGGAGATTGAGGCGGCGTCCTCGCCATCCTCAGCCTGGGAGAGGAGGTGGTTGAACCGGCTAGTCTGCGCCTTTTCGCCAAGTGGCCACTTAATGTCGAGTGTCTTGAGGAATTCGGCCAATGCAGCAATCTTGGCATCCGACGGCGCGTCATGGATGCGATAGATCAGTTTGGAATTGCGCTTTTCCAGCTCCTCGGCAGCGGCGACATTAGCCTGGATCATCATTTCTTCGATCAGCTTATGCGCGTCAAAGCGTTCCTTTGTTCGGATTCCCAGAACCTTGCCGTCTTCGCCCATCTCAACCTTGCGTTCCGGCAGATCAAGTTCCAGAGGTCCGCGCCGGTCGCGCGCCTCGGTCAGTGCGCCATAGGCGGCCCAAAGGGGCTCCAGAACAGGTTTCAGAAGCGGCCTGGCTTTCTCGTTCGGGTGCCCATCAATCGCTGTCTGGGCTTCTTCATAGCTTAGTTTTGCTGCCGATCGCATGGTCGCACGCATGAAGCGGTGCGAGCGCTTGGTCCCGGCCTTATCGAACATCATTTCGACCGCCATACAGGGGCGATCTTCCAGTTCTCGCAGAGAACAGGCATCTGCCGACAACTCAAACGGTAGCATTGGCACGACTCGGTCGGGGAAATAGGTCGAGTTGCCGCGCTTCAACGCCTCGACGTCGAGAGCCGAGCCCGGCGTCACATATGCAGCGACATCCGCAATCGCGACAATCACCCGCCAGCCATCTGATGTGGCCTCAGCAAACACAGCATCGTCATGATCGCGTGCATCTTCCGGGTCAATTGTGATGAGCGGTGTGCCTGTCAGGTCTTCGCGAGGGCACTCCGTCGCCTTGGCACTTTTGGCTTGCTTCAAAACGGTTTCGGGAAACTCGGTTGGAATGTCATGCGCTGCGATTGCCAGCAGTGATGCCGCGCGTGGGTCCTCCTGCCGCCCAAGGATTTCTGTAATACGGCCGCGCATGGGGCCATAGCCTTTGCCGGGCAGGGGCATGGCTTGCACCAGGTCGCCATCGGTCGCGCCGCCCGTGTCGGCCTCATTAATCAACAGCTCGCGTTTGTCCTTGCGACTAGCCGGCTTGACTCGCCCGCCGCGTGACGTGCGCTCGAATACGCCTGTGACCGGTTTGTCCTCGTCAGACTTTTCGAACAGTTTCATCAGGCGAGCTGTCCAGATGCCGCTGTCCTGTTTCAGGCGTGCCAGGCCGCGATCCCCGACACCCGGCGCGGGACCACGCTGTTTGCCTGAATAGCCGTCATAAATCAGCTCGGGTCCAAACGGTCCTTCCTTGCCGACGGCGCGCGCAACCAGTTCGCCCTGATCATCAAGACGCAGGAAAGCTATGACGCAGGTCGGCGGCGGTGTATCAGCTTGCGCCCACGCCCGTTTGCCGGTCTTGGTCAGCGTCCCATCTGTCTCAAGGTCTTTTAGGATCTGGCGCAGGTTCTGGCGCTCTCGGCCTTTGACTTTCAGGCCGCGTGCGATGTCTTGCTTGGAGGTTGCGTTCGGATTTTGCTTTAGAAAATCAAGAACCGTCTGTCTGTCTGGAAAACTCATAGCCGCGCATATAGGCAGACTCGCCTGAGAATGCGCGGGTTAATTTGCAGGCGGCAGTATCGGTTACTTCTTCGCCGTCGCCTTTTTCTTCGCTGGGGCTTTTTTCTTTTTCGCTGGCTTCTTCTTACTACCCTTGGCCGCGCGGGCTGCGATCAGTTCGACAGCTTGCTCTAGTGTGACCGCCTCTGGCGCGACATCTTTTGGCAATGTGGCATTGACCTTGCCGTGTTTGACATAAGGGCCGTAACGGCCTTCCAGGACCTGGATTGGACCGTCCTCGGTGGGGTGTGCGCCGAGGTCTTTTAGTACTTTGGCACCGCCGCCACGGCCACGCGGATTGGCCCGTTTGTCGGCGATCAATGTCACAGCTCGATTCAAACCGATCTCCAGCATTTCTTCGACGGTTGCGACATTCGCATAGGTCTTGAGGTGCTGCACATATGGACCGTAGCGACCGAGATTGGCCATGATCGGCTCACCATCTTCCGGATGCTTGCCCACCTCACGTGGCAGATCGATCAGCATGATCGCTTTTGCGAGATCGAGTGTGTCCGGCGTCCATCCCTTGGGAAGGCTGGAGCGCTTTGGTTTCTCTTCTCCGTCTAGAGTCATCTCGACATAGGGACCAAAGCGTCCTGATTTTAGCAGGATGGGTTGGCCGGTATCAGGGTGAATACCGATCTCTTCGCCGTCGGGATTGATCGTTTGTTCGGCCTCCGCTGCGGTGGAGAAGGGCCGGGTGAACTTGCAATCTGGATAACGCGAACAGCCAACAAAGGCGCCGTGGCGGCCGAGCTTGAGCGAAAGGTCACCCTCGCTGCAGAGTGGGCAAAGCCGCGGATTTTCTTTGACATTGCCATCGGCACCGACGCTCGGGAACACGTGCGGGCCGAGATCTTCGTTCAACACGTCCAGCACCGCCGACACGCGCAGGTCCTTGGTTTCGTCAATCGCGGCTGTAAAGCGGTCCCAGAACTCCTTCAGGAAGGTTTTCCAGTTCAGCTTCCCGTCAGAGATAACGTCGAGTTTCTCTTCGAGATTGGCGGTATAATCGTATTCGACATAGCGCTTGAAAAAGTTTTCCAGGAAGGCTGTCACCAACCGCCCCTTGTCTTCCGGGATCAGCTGTTTCTTTTCGATGCGAACATAGTCGCGGTCTTCCAGAGTCGAGAGGGTCGAGGCATATGTCGATGGTCGTCCAATGCCCAATTCTTCGAGCTTCTTGACCAGCGAGGCTTCTGTATAGCGCGGCGGCGGCGCGGTGAAATGCTGCTCTGACTTGGAGTCCAGCAAATCAGCATGATCGCCTTCAGCCATTTTGGGCAAGCGGCCTTCGGTGTCGTCCTCGTCTTTACTGTCAGCGTCGTCGCGGCCTTCGGTATAGAGCTTTATGAAGCCGTCAAAGATCAGAACCTGACCAGTGGCGCGCAGGCTTGCGCTGCCATCCTTGTTTGGCAGATCAATGGCTGTGCGTTCGAACCGCGCCTGCTCCATTTGCGAAGCAACAGCACGGCGCCAGATCAGCGCATAGAGCTTCCACAGGTCGCCGTCTGATTGCTTGTAGTCATCAGGCCGTAGCGAGAAATTGGTCGGCCGGACCGCCTCGTGCGCTTCCTGTGCGTTCTTGGCTTTTGAGGAATAACGGCGCGGTTTTTCTGGCAGGTATTGCGCGCCGTAGTCTGATCGAATGTGGTCCCGCGCCGCATGATAAGCTTCTTCAGCCATATTCACGCCATCGGTCCGCATATAGGTGATCCGGCCCTCTTCATAGAGCTTCTGTGCCGCCTGCATGGTCCGTTTGGCCGAGAAGCCGAGCTTACGGGATGCGTCCTGCTGCAGCGTCGATGTGATAAAGGGTGGAGGCGGATTTCGCTTGACCGGTTTGGCTTCAACGCTCGCTGCCGAATACCCGCCCAGTTGCACAGCTTCCAGCGCAGTCTGGGCAGCGGCAGCGTCTGGCAGATCGAATTTCTTCAGGGCCTTGCCGTTCAGGGTATGCAGGCGTGCTTCAAAGTCGGTGCCATCCGGCGCGCGCAGATTGGCGCCAATTGTCCAATATTCCTGCGGCTTGAATGTCTCGATTTCCAGCTCGCGCTGACAGACGATGCGAAGGGCAACCGATTGGACCCGGCCGGCTGAGCGGCTACCCGGAAGCTTGCGCCACAAGACCGGCGAAAGATTGAAGCCGACCAAATAGTCAAGTGCCCGGCGGGCCAGATAGGCATCGACCAGTTCCTGATCCACTTGGCGCGGGTTTTCCATGGCTGCGGTAACGGCTGACTTGGTAATCGCGTTGAAGACGACGCGATCCACCGGTAGGTCCGCTCGTAGGGCCTTGCGCTTCTTCAGCGCGTCGAGCAGATGCCAGGAAATGGCTTCACCCTCACGATCCGGGTCGGTCGCGAGGATCAGGCGGTCAGAGGTCTTGACCGCGTCGGCGATCTCTCGAATGCGTGTCTGGGATTTGGCATCCGCCTTCCAGATCATCTCAAAATCATTGTCGGGGTCGACGGAGCCATCCTTGGAGGGCAGATCACGGATATGGCCATACGAGGCCAGAACCTTGTAGTCTTTGCCGAGATATTTGTTGATTGTCTTGGCTTTCGCCGGGGACTCGACAATGACAACTTTCATGCGGGGCTCCTTCAAGGCGGCGGAAACTGGTTGTGGTCACCGCCGCTGTCAAGACACCAATCTGCTAGCCGTCTTCCTGATAGGCGAGGATTGCGAGTGTAATAAAAAATGCACAAAGCGCTGGCGCCCAAGCTGCAATTGCGGGAGGTACCGCCCCTGACGAGCCCAAACTTGAAGCGAGTTGAGTAACAAAAAATAATCCGATTGCTGACAGCGAGCCTGCCGCAATCAGCTGCGATGTACCGCCAAGTCGTGATAAACGAAGGCAGACAATCGCTCCGATCAGCGCCATTGCGGTATAAAGCACGGGCAGCGATGTCAGTCCGAACCAGCGCATTGTGAACCGCGATGTGTCGAGCCCAGCCCGGCTGGTTTGACTGATGAATGAAGGAAGTCCCCAGAAGCCGACTGTGTTGGGCGAGGTGAATTGAGAGAGCAGCTTGTTGGGGTCGAGATCGGTCTCTATCGCCAGGCGCGCCATGCGCTGCGGACTGCCGCCCGGCGTATTCTCGACAATATTCTCAAGCTGCCAGAAACCGTCGATAATGCGCGCGCGGTCGGCGTCTATTCGGCGAACGAATTCATAGGCATTGGTCGCCTGTGACCCGATATAGACCCGGCCTTCTTCGATGAATTTGACATTCTCGAAGACTTGTCCGGTTTCATCCACAGTCTCTGCATGGATGACAATCTGCCCGTCCTGGGAGCCTTGCCGCAGCCAGATATTTGAGCGCGTCAACTCGACGGTCTTGCCGCCTTCGATCAACAGATCGGCCCGTGTCGTTTCGAATCGTTCCGACAAGTGCGCGCCTAGTGGATTGAGAACCATCATGGAAAACAGGCCGAGCAGCACCGCAAGTGTCGCAGTGGGGGCAAGAAACTGCCAGGCTGACTGCCCCGTCGCGCGAATTACCGAAAGCTCAGAACTCTTGCTCAACTGGTTGTAAGTCATCATCGCGGCGACCAGGATCGCGAAGGGAAAGGTCTGCTCGATCAGTCGGGGCAATTTCATCGCCGCAAGTTCCACGGCCTCAAAAACCGTAAGGTCTACATCGCCGCCGACGGTGCGCAACTGCTCAACAGAATCGACCAGCAATATGGTCAGAACAAATATGCCCATGACCATCAACAGTGCGTTGAGGCATTTGAAGAAGATATAGCGCTGTATTCGCGTCCCAATCACGATGGCCGCACCCCTCTCAACCGTGTGCCTCGCCCAAAGAATAGATATGACAGCACCGCGATCGCCGATATTGGCACAGCCCATTGCAAAGGATTGAGGGCCATGTCGCTGGCGCTTGCGGACTGGGCGGCGAGCTGCAGAATAATCAGCGTCAATGCCGCGGCACCCGAATAGGCAATCCGCCTTGAATACCCCCGGCGACTGAAGTTTCCGCCGAGAACCGCCATGATGGCGAGCAAGGCCATGGCAACGGACATCAAAGGTGTGGTTAAACGTGCATGCGCTTCGGCAATGAACTTCACTTCGTCCTGAACTTGCTGGTGGTCGGTTCGATCAATATGGAAAAGCTCGTGCAAGTACCGATCTGACGCCTTCAGGATAACCTTGTAATCCTCCCGCATGAAGGGCGACAGATCAAAAGTCGACTGATCGAAATTGAGGATATTCAAGGCACCATTTTCATCGAGTTGGTGGATCTCGCCCTCTTCCATGACGATGCTGGGAACGCCATCAATTTCGATGAACCTTCCTCGGCGGGCGAGGTAGACACGGCCATCAGGTTGATTCGGTCGCTCGGCAATTTGAACCCCAATCAGAAAGTTGCCCTGCTGACCGCGGGCGAAAACGGTCAGTTCGTCATCTGGCTTTGTGAAGGCCCCCGGCCGTACCAGAGACGTCGCCAGGTCCGCCCGTGCCGCCTGCACAGTTTCGCGCATGGCTCTCTGCGCCGAGGGTTGAACCCAGAGGTTTATGCCCAAGTGGAACAGGCCGGCTAGCACAGCCAGCCGCAGCACTGGGGACGCAATTTGCCAGCGCGTCATGCCAGCCGCTTCCGCCACCACGATCTCGCTGTCTCGGTGAACCCGGTTGAGCGCCCAGACCCCGGCAACGAAAAGCGCCATGGGCGTCAGCAGCGCCATGATCTGCGGCGCGGCCAGTCCGATGACATAGAAATATGTGAAAGCAGATTGCCGATTGTCGATGATCAGGTCGGTTTGCGACAGGCCTTGAGCCAGAATGGCCAGCAAAGCGAGACCGCCGACAATGATCAGAACCGAGCGCATTACTCGGAAAAAAAGATACTTTTGTATCTGATTCATATCGAAACGGCCCAAATTTACTGTCGAAAGCACGGTTAGCGAGTTGCGCCGCGCGCGTCGATGCCTAGTTTGCGCTGCAAACGGAGTTCACACACATGAAAATTACATTCGCAGAAAGCGCCAAGTCTGAGATCGCAGCTTTTTTGATTGATGAGGGTGGCAAATTGCCAGCCGCCGCGAAAACTCTCGATGAAGAATCGGGAGGCCTACTCAGTGAAGCGCTGGCTGCTGACAGGTTCTCGGGCAAAACGGGTCAGCAGGCTTTTGTGGTTCTGCCGAAGAGTGCCAGCGCGCGACGGGCGGTTCTGATCGGCGGCGGCAAGGCCAAGGATCGTGACGCGCGGGCGCATGAAAAGATCGGTGCGAGCTTCTACAAGGCGCAGGCGAGCAGCGGGTTCAAGTCTGCCGACCTTCACATTGCAGACGCAGAGGATGCGGCCCGTGCCGGGCTGGGCGCGATGCTCGCCGCCTACCGGTTTGATAATTACCGCACCAAGATGAAGCCTGACCAGAAGCCAAGCCTGAACGCAATGACGTTGGTAGTTGACGATGCCAAGGCTGCAAAGACCGCCTACAAGCCATTGGGCGCGGCTGCCGAGGGAACTTATTTGGCCCGCGATCTGGTCAATCTGCCGCCGAACGATCTTTATCCGGCAAGCTATGCCAAGAAGATCGAAGAGCTGGAAGAGTTCGGTCTGGAAGTCGAAATTCTTGGTGAGAAGGAACTCAAGAAACTTGGCATGAATTCCATGCTTGGCGTCGGGCAGGGCAGTGTCAAAGAATCCAAGCTCGGAATCATGAAGTGGAATGGCGGCAAAGCGGGCGATGATCCTGCCATTCTGGTTGGCAAAGGCGTCTGTTTCGATACCGGCGGCATTTCGCTGAAACCTGGACCGAGCATGGAGGATATGCGCGGCGACATGGGCGGCTCGGCTGCTGTCGTTGGCGCGATGCTGGCGCTCGCCAAGCGCAAGGCCAAGGCAAATGTCGTAGGTCTGGTTGGACTGGTTGAGAATATGCCGGACGGCGATGCGATCCGGCCTGGCGATATCCTGACATCAGCTTCCGGGCAGACAATTGAAGTGCAAAATACCGATGCTGAGGGCCGGCTCGTGCTTTGCGATGTGCTCTGGTACGCCCAGAAGCATTTCAAACCTGCCGCAATTGTCGATCTGGCGACGCTGACAGGGGCAATTGTGATTGGGCTCGGCCATCATCATGCGGGCCTGTTCAGCAATGATGACAAGCTTGCGGGGCAGTTGACCAAGGCCGGTATGACCGAAGGCGAGCGCGTCTGGCGTCTGCCGCTCGGCCCGGAATATGACACCCTGCTCAAATCAAAATTTGCCGACATGCGCAATATTGGTGGACGTGCCGCTGGTTCCATTACGGCCGCGCAATTCCTCAAGCGCTTCATCAATGACGGCGTGAAATGGGCGCATCTGGACATTGCCGGTGTCGCCTGGGTTGAAGGCGAAAAATCACCAATTGACCCAAGCTGGGCCAGTGGTTTTGGCCCACGCCTGCTGGATCGCTGGATCGCGGATAGTTTCGAGGGGTAATTGGTTCGTACTGTAACTCTTTCCGAGTTTGTCGAGGCGTTTTCAGACGATCACGAAAACGCGTCGGCGGATTCGTGGATTTGGAAAGAATTGGGGTATGATCTTGATGAGCTGGAGTGGGTCTGTATGGGGCTAAGCGCGAAACATAATTGGGTTTGGACAGGTGAAACAGCCCTTGAGAACTATCTGCCTTACATCGGAGCAATTTGGACTGAAGCCTATTTGCATCCAGAAAGGTGGGCTGATTTGAAGTTGCGAGAGTTATATGCCTTCTGTCGTCCGTATGTCGAAGAAGCCTAAATCATCAACGCCCGAATGGTGGTTCTATCACCTCAGCCGCACGTCACTGGAGCGGGCAGCTGGGCCGCTTTTGGAGAAATGTCTTGAGCGCGGCTGGCGGGTGCTGGCAGTCAGTAAGGATGTTGCGCGCCGCGCCGCACTGGATGAGGCGCTATGGACCTATGATGACCAGAGCTTCCTGCCCCACGGACAGGCTGAGGCCGCAGGTCTGGACCCAGAGGCGCAGCCCGTCCTGATCGCGGAAAAAGCCGACAATCTCAATGCGGCTTCGGTTGCACTCCTCATGGACGGCGCCGAACTAACCGTGGAGGCACCATTCGAGCGCTGCATGGTCCTGTTCGATGATGGGGACGGACCGACCCGTCAGAAAGCCCGCGAACAGTTCAAGGCTGCAAAGGATGCAGACCTGACCGCTCGCTATTTCCAGCAAAGCGGGCGTGGCTGGAAAGAAGCTGGCACGTAAACTCTCGTCGCGAATATTCAGTGTTTCTCGCCGGCTGGCTTGGTGATCAGGGTGATGACAAATGTGATCAACACGATCACGCCATAGGTTCCCGCGACTTTCTCTGTGTGCGGCGGCAATGCCCCGGTCCACAGATAGTAGATGCCATACCCCGCGGCCAGGATGACCGCGATAGCAAGTAGAATTCGAAGCGTGCCAGTCATGAGGATTTCTCCATGGTTTGGTCCACAGCTTACGGCTATGAGGGGGCAGGCAGCAAGAGGGCGCAGGTCATGGAACTTCTACTTGGCAATTTGAATTACTCCTCCTGGTCGATCCGGGCACTACTGGTGGCGCGAGTTTCAGGAGCGGCGATCAAGGAGACAGTCCTGCCACTGCTGGCGGATGGTACGCGCGAAACTGTACGTCAGCAGGCGCGCTACCATAAAGTCCCTGCTCTGATAGATGGTGATGTGGTGGTGCGCGACAGTCTCGCGATCACCGAATATCTTGCCGAGATGTGCGATCCAGGCGTGATCTGGCCAATAGATAGACGTGATCGCGCGCTGGCCCGTACCGTCGTCGCCGAAATGCATTCAAGCTTTCCGGCGCTGAGGTCGCAATGCCCCGTCGATATTCGCTCGCGCCATACAGATATTGAGCTCACAGATGCGACCAAAGCCGATATTCAGCGTATTCTGGAAATCTGGCAGGAGTGCCGCACTTACAGGTCTACGGACGGACCATATTTGCTGGGAAAGTGGTCAGCCGCTGACGCTTTCTATGCGCCGGTTGTGACCCGGTTCAAGACTTATGGCGTTGAACTGGACGGTGCCGACAAGGTCTATAGCGAGGCGATCCTTGGCAGCAAGGACATGCGCTCGATCTCGCAGGCGGCTGAGGCCGAGCCCTGGCTCCTGACAGCAACACCAAACGGTCAGGTCTATGGCGGCCTTCGGCCCTGACTGCCCTTTGTTCAATCCAGCCATTGCCCCGGTGACTGCGCGCCGCTATAGGCCGCCCAAGCAAAAAGTTTCCCCGAAATAGCAGGACCAAATCATGGCTGGAACACGCACATTCTCAATCATCAAACCGGACGCAACTGCGCGCAATCTGACCGGTGCCGTCAACAAAGTGATCGAAGAAGGCGGCCTTCGCATTATTGGTCAGCGCCGCATCAAGATGACTCAGGAGCAGGCCGAGCGATTCTATTCAGTGCACGCCGAGCGCCCCTTCTTTGGTGAACTTGTTGAATTCATGACCTCCGGCCCGGTTGTCGTGCAGGTGCTTGAAGGCGAAAACGCCGTTGCCCGCTACCGCGACATCATGGGCGCCACCAACCCCGCCGAAGCAGCGGACGGTACGATCCGCAAATTGTTCGCCCAGTCCATAGGTGAGAATTCTGCGCATGGTTCGGATAGCGACGAGAATGCTGCGCTAGAGATCGCGCAATTCTTCAGCGAAGCGGACATCGCAGGCTAAACACCCGGTACAGAATACAGATCGCCCGTGGGGCAGACGTCCTGCGGGCGTTTTGATTCAGGCCCGTTTTTGTATCTGTTCGCAGGCTTTCGCCAGCGCCCTTGGATAGAGCGCATGCTCCTGCGGCAGGACGCGGGTCGCCAGGGTGTCGGCTGTATCACCCGGCAGTATAGGGACAGATGCCTGCTCGATAATCTCGCCCTCATCGACACCTTCGGTTACCCAATGGACGCTACATCCGGCGTCCCTGTCACCCGCATCAATCGCGCGCTGATGGGTGTTGAGCCCCGGATATTTGGGCAGCAGGGATGGATGAATGTTGATCATCCGGCCTGACCATTGTCGCACAAACCACGGCGTCAAGACGCGCATGAAGCCTGCCAGTGCGATGATCTCTGTTCCTGCTTCGGTCAGCGCCGCATGCATCGCCCGCTCAAAAGCTTCGCGATCCTTGCCATAGGGCTTGTGGTCAATTGCCAGTGCGCCGATGCCCATCGCCTTTGCTGTCTCAAGGCCGGGAGCATCTGGCCGATTCGACATGACTAAGACGGGATCTGCCGGATAATCGTCAGCCTCTGCGGCCTTCAGGATCGAGACCATATTCGATCCGCGCCCGGATATCAGTATGGCGAGGCGTAGCTTGCTCATGCCTGGACGAGATCACCAATGATGACGGGGGTTTCACCCAGTGATGTGAGGTCAGATATAACGGTGTCAACCATGTTTGGCGCGACCGCGAAGACAAGACCTATTCCCATATTATAGGTGCGATGCATCTCGTCCTCTGCGACATTGCCTTCGGATTGCAGCCACTCAAAAACCGGCAATGGCACCCAGCTGTTCCGGTCAATGCGGGGTCTGAGATGCTCCGGACACATGCGCGGCGTGTTCTCGGTCAGGCCACCACCGGTAATATGCGCGAGACCCTTGATCTTACCGCCTCTGATCAGCGGCAGCGCGGCTTCAGAATATAACCGCGTTGGCTGCAGCAGCGCCTGACCCAGCGTGCCATCGCTGAACGGCGAAGCATCGGCATAAGCTAGACCTGCCCGCTCAACCGTCTTGCGGATCAGTGAATAGCCATTGGAGTGTGGCCCTGAGGATGAAATACCAATCAGGACATCACCCGTTTGCATCGCGTTCATGTTGGGGAGAATTGCTGCCCGCTCGACAGCCCCAACGACAAATCCGGCGAGATCATAATGCCCTGGTGGATACATGCCGGGCATTTCAGCTGTTTCACCGCCAACCAGAGCGCAGCCAGCCTGTTTGCAGCCCGTTGCAATACCGGAAATGACCGCTTCTGCGACTCCGGTGTCGAGATGCCCGGTTGCAAAATAATCTAGAAAAAACAGGGGTTCTGCACCCTGTGCGAGGACGTCATTGGCGCACATGGCAACCAGATCGATGCCGATTGTGTTATGGATGCCGGTCTCGAAGGCAAGCATCAGTTTCGTGCCAACCCCGTCAGTACCGGAAACCAGCACTGGGTCAGTCCATCCTTCGGCCTTCAGATCGAACAGTGCCCCGA
>CAYGKE010000045.1:0-22331 GCA_964350465.1 uncultured Hyphomonas sp. | reverse complement strand
CTTCATGTCGCTGCCCCGCACCCGGTAGCCAAGATTGATCATGATCTCGGCAATGCCGGACATGCCAATGCCGCCAATGCCAACAAGATGGGCGGGGCCGAGGGGGAACGGTGTGGGGGAGGGTTTCATGCAATCAATTCCTGAGCGAATCCGGCTGTTTACCGCTTGCTGATAGGCTTGTCGAACTTAAGGTTTTGCAACCTGCTCCGCTAAATCTGCAAGATCTCTCGCAGCATTGACATTGCCCTGCGCCTTGGCGGCGGCAGCGCGCACGGCCAGATCATTGGTGTCACCAAGACGAACGCCGATCAGTTCGCCGAGCAGGTTCGGATAAAGATTGTCCTCCAGCAGGACATCGGCGGCACCAGCTTCGACCAGGCCCTCGGCATTGGCGGTCTGATGGTCATCCATGGCGATCTTGAGCGGGATCAGGATCGAAGGCCGCCCGACCACTGCGATCTCTGACACCGTGCCCGCGCCGGAGCGGGCGATGATCAGATGCGCGGCGGCGAGGCGCTCTGGCATGTCGGAGAAGAAGCTTTGCAGGTCGGCTTTGACCCCGGCTTCGGCATAAAGTTTTTGAACTTGGTCCAGCTGTTCCTCGCGCACTTGCTGCACGACTTTGATGCGCGGGCGCAGCGGCGGCGGAATATGGTTGGCGATGGCCAGCGGGATTGCTTCGCCGAGGATACGTGCGCCCTGCGAGCCGCCGGTGATAAAGATATTGAGATCGCCATCGGTTGGCGGATAAGGCGCATCACGCAATGCCGCGATAGGCGCGCGCACCGGATTGCCAACCGGCGCATGATTGGCCCCGCGCGGCAGGCGGTCGAGCCGCTCAAATCCGGAAGCGACCACCGCCGCCTTGCTGGCAAAGGCGCGGTTGACCCGGCCAAGCACCGCGTTCTGTTCATGGATCAGGATCGGAATATGCATGCGCCGCGCCGCACTGAGCGCTGGATAAGCCGGATAGCCGCCAAAGCCCGCGACCAGCACGGGCTTTTTTTCCTTGAACTTGCGGGCGGCTGTGTTGACGCCGGCGCGGAGTTTGAAAAACGTGCCCGGCAGGGTCCAGGGCTTGCGCAGGTTGGGGCTCGCCGCCTTGACTTCGAACTTCCAGTCAGCCGGAAACGTGTCAGCATAGCGCAGGCCGCGATCATCACTGATCAGTCCGACTTGCCAGCCACGCGCGCGCATCTCTTCTGCAAAGGCGGCGGCGGGAAACATATGCCCGCCGGTTCCGCCCGCGCCGATGACTACCAGAGGCTTGTCGGTCATGTCACTCTCTCCAGTTCGCCGAGCCTCGACGGATCAGGGCCAGCGCCAGCCCCAGCGTCAGCGCCGTGCCCAGCATTGAAGACCCACCATAGGAGATGAACGGAAGTGTCATGCCCTTGGGCGGGATAAGGCTGACATTTACTGCGATATTTATGGCGGCCTGAAGACCAAAAAGCGTAAACAATCCGGTTGCAGCGGCGCGTGGATAAGGATCATTCAATCGCGCGGATGCCTTGAGGCCGCGCCAGACAATGAAGCCGAACACCAGGATCAGCAGGACCGCCGCGATATAGCCGAACTCCTCACCCAGCACGGCATAGATGAAATCGGTATGGGCGTCTGGCAGCGCTTGTTTGATCTTGCCCTCGCCTGGCCCGACCCCGAACAGGCCGCCGCGCGCAATGGCTTCGGAGGCCTTGTCGATCTGATAGGTGTCATAGGCGCTGGGATTGATGAAAGAGTTCACCCGGAAGCGAACATGCGGCAAGGCGGCATAGAGCGAGCCAGCAAGCGCCGCGCCGCCGCCCGCAAACATCACCGCCCAGCGCCACGGCAAGCCGGACACAAAGAAAGTGACAATGAAGGCCGCTGTCAGCAACGCCGCCTGCCCAACATCTGGCTGCAATAACAGGAAACCCAGCGTCACCACGAAGAACACAAACGTTACTGCCACCCACGGCCCCTTGGGATAGGCCTGACGCTGCGCCAGGAGCCAGCCGGTCAGCACGATCAAAGCGGGTTTGACGAACTCGGATGGCTGCAATGAGAATCCGGCGAAGCGGATCCAGCGCTGCGCGCCTTTTGCTTCGTGGCCGGAGACCAAAATAAAGGCGAGCAGAACCAGCGAGCTGACAAAGATCAGCGCTGCCAGACGCCGCGCCCAGACACGTTCCAATAAGCTGACCGAGAACAGAACGATCACGGCGAGCACAGCAAATCCAGCCTGTCGCTTGGGGAAGAAGAATTGATCTTCATAGCCAAGCCGCGAGGCCGCAGGTGGCCCGGCGGCCAGCGCCATCATCAGGCCGACGCCGATCAGTACCAATGCGGCGAGCAGAACCGACCAGACCAGGCCGCGCTGCCACTCAACCAAAAAGGCGCGTGAAGAACGGGGACGAAGCGAAACCTCGACCATCGGCTAACCCTACCCTGCCGCCGGAACAGGTTCAGCCACGCGCTCCTGCTCCAATCGCCGGACAACCTCACGGAAGGCGTCACCGCGCGCTTCAAAATCACGATACTGGTCAAAACTGGCACAGGCCGGCGACAAGAGGACAATCGGATTGTCTTCACCCGAGGCCTTGGCTGCATGGAAAGCTGCGCCAATAGCTTTGTCGAGCGTCCCGCAACTGATCGTTTCGACCTTGCCATCAAGTGTTTTTTGGAACGCCGCTTCGCTTTCGCCGATCAAATAGGCTTTGGCGACGCGGTCAAACCACGGCTCAAGCGGCTCAATCCCTTCAGCCTTGGGCACGCCGCCAGCGATCCAGTGCACGCGCGGCCAGGTCTTCAGCGCCTGCTCAGCCGCCTGCGCATTGGTGGCCTTGCTGTCATTGACGAAACGGACGCCATCAATTTCGCCGACCAGTTCCATGCGGTGCGGCAGGCCGGGGAAGCTGCGCAAGCCAGCCATGATGCGGCCTGGTGAAACACCAAGCGCCAGACAGGCAGCATAGGCGGCGGCAGCGTTTTGATAATTGTGCTGTCCCGGCAAGGCTTGTGCTTCATTCAGATTGCCGACCCGGAAGGCCTGCGGGCCGGTACTGTCATAGAGATTACCGTGCACCGCACTAACGCCGCCAGCCAGGCCGAAGCTTGATGAGATCGGCATCACTTTTGCCTCACCCGGACGCGACCGCCCCATGGCGATGGCTTCAGACTGCGGGTCATCGATTCCAATAATCGCGATATCGCCAGCTTCCTGATTTTTGAAGATCCGTTTCTTGGCTTCAACATAACCGTCCATACCGCCATGACGATCGAGATGGTCTGGGGAAATATTGAGAAACACAGCGACATCGCAGTGCAGGCTTTTGGCGAGATCGAGCTGATAGGAAGACAGCTCAAGAACATAGATCGCATTGGCATGCAGCGGCGCCATACCCAGCACACCGTTACCGATATTACCGCCAATACGGGCATCCCGCCCGGCCTCTTTCAGGATATGGCCTATCAGGGCAGTTGTCGTCGATTTTCCGTTGGTGCCGGTAATCCCGACCACTTTCGGGCGGCCCTTTTCTGGCAGGGACTGAACGGCGCGGGCGAAGAGTTCGATGTCGCCAATCACAGGCACGCCGGTCATCTCGGCCAGGCGCACAAGACGGTGCGGTTGCGGATAGCGGAAAGGAATGCCTGGCGACAGGATCAGGGCGGCAAATTTCTGCCAGTCGCGCTTATTGATATCCGACAGCGGCACGCCAGCGGCTTCGGCTTTTTCGCGCGCCGCCTCACCATCATCCCAGGCATGCACACGTGCGCCGCCAGCCATCAGGGCTTTCGCAGCGGACAGTCCGGTGCGGCCGAGGCCATAGACGGCGACATCGCGCCCTGCATATTCGGTGATGGGGATCATGAGCGCCGCGTCACCTCAGCTTCAGGGTTGCGAGGCCCGCAAGGGCAAACAGGAGCGAGACAATCCAGAACCGTACGACGACCCGCGTCTCGGGCCAGTTCTGCTTCTGGAAATGGTGATGCAAAGGCGCCATCAAGAACACGCGCCGACCGGTCCCGGTCAGCTTGCGGGTGATCTTGAACCAGCTGATCTGGATCACCACGGACATCACTTCTATGACGAACAGACCGCCAATAATGGCCAGTGCGAACTCGTGCTTAATCGCCACGGCGACGACCCCGATCATGCCACCAAGACCGAGCGAGCCGGTGTCGCCCATGAAGACTTTGGCTGGATACGCATTATACCAGAGGAAGCCCATGCCAGCGCCCATCATGGCACCCATCATCACGGCCATCTCACCCGCCCCGGGTGTAAACTGAATGCCCAGATAGCCTGCGAAGATGAAGTTACCGGTCAAATAGGCGATCAGGGCGAAGGCTGCGGCAGTGAACATCATCGGCACGATTGCGAGGCCATCCAAGCCATCCGTGAAGTTCACCGCATTGGCAAAACCTACAATCACAACCATCGCGAACAGGACGAAAAAGCCGCCAAGCGGGAAGAAATAGTCGTTCATGAACGGCACGGCGACGCCGCCCGAAAAGCTCGCCTCATTGCGCTCGACCGAGGTTTCCGGCGCGACGCTGGCGATCCACTCAGCCAGGCCATTGAGCGCGCCCCAGTCGGCATGGCCGAGCGGTGTGTGTGCACCGTGAAGTCCCATGATGAACGCGCCGGCTAGTGCCGCGACAATGAACTCGGTCAGCAGACGCACCCGGGCCGAAACGCCGTCGGTACTCTCTTTTGTGACTTTGGCATAATCATCAAGAAAACCGAGAAAGGCATAGGACAGGGCCACAAACAGCACGACCCAGATATACGGGTTGGAGAGGTCGGCGAAGAGAAGCGTTCCGAGCAGCAGGCCGACCCAGATCAGGAAACCGCCCATGGTCGGCGTACCCTGCTTGGCCATCTGCGTTTCAAGCGACAAGTCGCGGATCGGCTGACCCTTGCCCTGACGGGCGCGCAACGTGTCGATCAGCCAGCCGCCAGTGATCACCGTGAACAAAAACGCCGTGCCGAGGGCTAGCCCTGTCCGAAAGGTCAGGTAGTTGAAAAGTCGAAACGGGCCTTCATCGGCCGCAAGCCATTCATACAGCATCCAAACCCCCTGCGATCCGTTCTGAATCGCGGTCCATCACCTTGCTGGAAGCCGAAGCGCTCCATTGTCGCAAACGGTCTGCCAGCCGTCCCATCCCGGAGGCATTCGAGCCTTTTAGCAAGAGCAGATCACCGTCTTTCAGGGTTACTGAAATGTCAGAATACAGATCATTTGCGCTCCTGGCCCATTTGGACTCTGTTCGTTCACCCAGACTGTCCACAAGCGCCCGCATGCCATTACCGGCAAGGAAGATTTTGTGTGGCTCCGCGGCAACAATCGGAACGGCGAGAGCGGCATGTTCGCGGGCCGCATCGGCGCCGACTTCCAGCATCTCGCCCAGTCCGATAATCCGCCGACCAGAACAGGGCCGCTGGGCAAATCCTGAGAGGGCCGCACGCATGCTTTCCGGGTTGGCATTATAGGCGTCATCGATCAGCGTGAAGGTTCCGCCATCTGGCAAATTCAGTTTTTCAGCAGTTCCGCGTCCCGGCGGCGGGGCATATCCTGACAGAGCAGCAGAAGCGGCAACCACATCATCGCTATTGCGCGGGCAAGCCGTCAGCAGCGCGGCAGCGGCATTCAGCGCCCAATGATCACCGACCGCGTTCAATTCGGCGGTCACGTCCTGCCCGTGAAGGATCACCTGAATGCGGGTGGTGACACCGTCTGACTGGATATGCCGGACATGCGCATCGCAGCCCTGCCCCATGCCGAAGGTCAGGATCTGGCAATCGGGCTTCATCTCCTTAGCCCAGGCTTTGAGCTGCGGGGCAAAGTCATCATCTTCAGGTATGATGGCAAAACCATCCGGCAACAGGCCGCTAAATATCGACGATTTTTCCAGGGCAACACCTTCAATCGAGCCGACGCCCTCAAGATGCGCTGGCGCAATCTTGGTGATCAGCGCGGCGTGCGGCGCGACCATGGCACTGCGCGGGGCAATCTCGCCGGGTGTCGACATGCCAATCTCGAAGACGGCACGCTGGGTGTCACGTGGCATACGGGCCAGGGTGAGTGGCACGCCCCACTGATTGTTGAAGCTGCGCTCGTTCCAGTGGGCAGGGCCGCGCGCCCGGAAAATCCGCGCCAGCATTTCCTTGACACTGGTCTTGCCGACCGAGCCGGTGACCGCGACGCGGTAGCAATCTGGTGCGCGTTTGCGTGCAGCGATACCCATCGCCTCGAAGGCGGTCTGGACATCCGCGGTCCGCACATAAGGCCCGCCCTCGACCGGGCGGCTAACCAGTGCGCCTGATGCACCCGCGTCAAAAGCATTGCCGGCAAAGTCATGCCCGTCGCGGGCATCTTTCAGCGCGACGAACAGGTCGCCAGGTTGCAGGCTGCGCGTATCGATCGAAAGCCCGGAAACCTGGAAGTCGCCAGTTGCAGTACCGCCAGTGGCAGCTTCAATCTCAGCAGAGGTCCAGAGCGGCTCAGACATTCGCCGCCTCCTGCAGCGCCGCCAGCGCTGTCTCCTGGTCACTGAACGGGATGATGCGATCACCTATGATCTGACCGGTTTCATGGCCCTTGCCAGCAATCAGCAATGTGTCGCCAGGCTTCAGCGTCTTGATCGCCTGTTTAATCGCCGCGCCGCGATCGCCAATTTCAATGCCGCCGGGGACAGCTTTGAGGATTTCAGCGCGGATCGCCGACGGGTTTTCAGAGCGCGGATTATCATCCGTCACAATCACGCGGTCAGCATGTTTGGCCGCCACACCGCCCATTAGCGGGCGCTTGCCTGTGTCGCGGTCACCGCCGCAGCCAAAGATTACAACCAGCTTGCCAGCCGTATGCGGACGCGCGGCACGGATGAGGACGTCGAGGCCTGCCGGTGTGTGGGCATAGTCAACGAATACGCCTGCACCGCCCGCCGCTTCGCCGACAAACTCCATGCGGCCTTTGACAGGCTTGAGCTGTTCCAGACCCGCTGCGACGCCGTCAATCGGTGTGCCCGTGGCGAGCGCAAGGCCAGCCGCTGTCAGGGCGTTGAGCGCCTGAAATTCACCGATCAGCGGCAGGTCGACTTTCATGCCTGCCCCGCGCCAGCGCAGGAACAAAGTCTGTCCCGTCGCGCGCGGCATCAGCTCTTCAATTTTCAGATCTTCGCCGCGCCAGCCGACCGAGACAATCTCAAGCCCAGCAGCGCGCGCCGCGCCCTCAAAGGCGGTCCGCTGGTCGCTATCGGCGTTGACGATGGCCGGGCAGCCCTGCGGTGCCAGTTCGGCAAACAGACGCAGCTTGGCGGCACGATACGCATCCATATCATTGTGATAGTCGAGATGATCCTGGGTCAGGTTGGTGAAGGCGACAGCGCCAAGCCGGACAGCATCGAGGCGGTATTGTGCCAGCCCATGCGAAGACGCTTCCATCGCGCAATAGTCAACACCCTCGTGCGCCAAAGCCTGCATGGTCGCGTGGATGGCGACCGGGTCCGGTGTCGTATGGCCCAGATCAATATGGCCCGACGGACCAATCGCGCCGAGCGTGCCCATGGACGCTGCCTTCAGACCGGCAGTTTGCCAAATCTGGCGCAGGAAATCGACCGTGGAGCTTTTGCCATTTGTGCCAGTTACCGCTGCGATGAGGCCCGGCTGATCCGGGTAGAAGCGCGCCGACGCTTCAGCCAGCGCGAGACGCGGTTCAGCCACATCGATGGCTGGAACGCTCATGGCGGGGAGATCATGTCCCATCACCGCGACTGCGCCCGCTTCAATCGCCGCCGTAATATAGTCTCGCCCATCTGCGGCAACGCCCTGCATCGCTGCAAAAACAAAGCCGGGCTGAACCTTGCGGCTATCGGCGGTCAGGCCGGTGACGGGTATATCGCCGCCGCCCTCAAAGTCAGGAAACAGGGATTTCAGGTTCACAGCGCGCTCCTTCTGTCAGCGACGGAGCGAGCCTGCGGACCTGACCGGACCGGCGCATCGAAACGCGGCTCTACGCCCAAAATGGGCGCTGCTATTCGTTCAATCACCCGACCGGCCGTGGGGGCAGCATTCCACGCGGCTGTTCTCCCGCGCTTGTCTCCGGCCTTTGGTGAATCCAGCACGATCAATATGACATATTCAGGGCGATCAGCAGGGAAGATCGCGGCAAAGCTACAAATGTTTTCGTCCTCGGAATAGCCGCCTGCAATCGGCTTCTCCGCCGTCCCGGTCTTGCCGGCAACGCGGTAGCCAGCAACATCGGCGCGCTCGCCCGTCCCGTTGATGACGGCGTCGCGCATCATTGCGGCGACAACCGCAGCGGTCGGAGCGGACATGACACGCTTGGTCCGGCGTTTGGCCTCGGGGTCAAGCAGCAGTGTCGGCTCGACGCGTTCACCCGCATTCGCAAGCGCCGAGAACGCGCCAACAAAGGCAATCGGTGAGACCGCAATGCCATGACCATAGCTCGTCGTCGCCGCGTAGAGCTCATTGAAATCTTCCGGAAGCAGCGGCGCAGCGCTGCCAGCGAGTTCAATTGGCGCACGCGCGAACAGGCCAAGCGAGGAAAAGAAATCCTGCTGGCGCCGTGCGCCCATGCGCCAGGCAATCTTGACTGTGCCGATATTCGAACTGTCGGAGATGATGCGGGTGACATTGGCAACACCTGGGATCGGGTGATCATCGCCAATCTCGCGCCCGCGGATCATCAGTGGCTCGCGCACATCAAAGGTGTCGCTCGGCCGGACCACGCCGGCATCAATTGCGCCGGCCACGGTCAGCGGCTTGAAGATCGAGCCAAGCTCATAGACCGCGCCCGTGGCACGGTTGAGCAGCGCCGGATCATCGCGGTCCAGATCGGTCGCGCGGTTTGGATCAAGCGGCGGCCAGCTCGCCAGACCAAGTACTTCGCCAGAGCCTGCCTGCATGACAATACCGGCGGCCGCCTCGGCTTCATACTCACCGACGGCGGCAGCAAGCTCAGCCTCAAGGCTGAACTGGACATTGCTGTCTATGCTCAAGCGGACCGGGTCACCACCTTTGGCGAGCTTGTCATCCATCGCGTATTCGATGCCACCAAGGCCCTGTCCGTCATCCCCGGCATAGCCGAGAACATGCCCCGCCAAGGTCCCGCGTGGATAGGCGCGGCGGGTCTCTTCACGAAAGCCCAGCCCTTCAAGCCCGAGCGAGAAGACGGCCTGTCTCTGGCGCGGGGTCAGGTCTCGCTCGATCCAGACAAAAGCGCGCTCACGGTCAGCCAGGCGGCGCTTGATCTTGTCGACATCCAGATCGGTGAGGACCGTTGCGAGCTCCTCTGCGACGAGGTCACCGTCCATCATCGCGCGCGGATCTGCAAACAGGGAATAGGCGGTGACTGAGGTTGCCAACAGATTGCCATTCCGGTCGACAATATCGGCGCGGCGCACCGGCGTTTCAAAGGCAGACGCGATCCCGCCGGTTTCAGACGGCCCGCTGGTTGCGACCAGCGCGCCCTTGACGGCGATCGCCGCAAATACCGCCAGCAGGCTGATAGACACAAGCCGTGTCCGCATGCCGCCGCCGCGCATAGTGGCTTCGGATCCATACTCAGTCTGCACGCGGCGCCTCCCGGTCTACAGTGGCATCCGGGCGGGGCTGCTCAACCGGCGGCCCAATACGGCCATCGAGATCAACCGTGCGCACAAACTGCTCGGCTTTGGCGGGCACCATGCCAAGCTGGTTGCGAGCATATTCCTCGATCCATTCCTGACGCTTGCGGTGGCTAAGCTCCGTCAGGAGCGAGAGCTGGCGAGCTTCAGCGACCTCGATCGCAGCCTCAATCTCGGCAATCTCGTCGGCGCTTTCATGCGCGCCATATTTTGCCCTGTAGAGGCTGAAGATCAGCACGCCGATGATGAACAGCCCAAAGAAGAATGCGCGCTTGCTCATGCCGCCGCCTCCAACGTGGTCAGCGGAGGCAGGCGCACGCCCGTCTCAACTGGCGCCGTCCAAGCGGGGGCAGAGCTGCGAATGCCGACGCGCAGCCGGGCCGAGCGGGCACGGGGATTGGCGCTGGTCTCGGCATCACTGGCCTCAACCGGCTTATGCTGCGGCCAATCGAAACTCGCGGCAGGCCCATCGAGCTTTTCCGGGCGATAGCGCGAACCACCGCCGCCGCTGCCTGAGCGATCACGCAGGAAATATTTGACCAAACGGTCTTCAAGCGAATGGAAGGTGACCACGACCAGACGCCCATCTGCCACCAGCAGGCGCTCTGCGGCGGCCAGGCCGCGCGCCAGCTCGCCAAGCTCATCATTGACGTACATTCTGATCGCCTGGAACGACAAGGTTGCAGGATGGGTGCGCCGCCCCTTGCGACCGCCCACAGCCTCTTCAATGACGGATGCCAAATCCATGGTGGTTTCAAAGGGTTGCAAGGTGCGGCGCTTGGCAATGGCCTTCGCTATGCGGCGCGCCTGTTTTTCCTCGCCAAGCTGGCGGATGACCTGTGCGAGGTCACTTTCCGGCAACTGATTGACCACATCGGCAGCACTCGCACCAGACTGCCCCATGCGCATGTCGAGCGGCCCATCACGCATGAAGGAAAAGCCTCGCTCGCCCTGATCAATCTGGAACGAGGAGACGCCAATATCCAGCATCACGCCATTCACGGCATCGACACCAGCACCGCGTAGCAGGACATCCATATCGCCAAACCGGCCAAGCAGCGGCGTCAGGCCCGGCAGCTCGCTCGTCATGCCCTCAGCGCGGGCAATCGCATCGATGTCGCGGTCAATACCGTAGAGCTCGCATTCGGCCGCCCCAAGCACAGCTCTGGCATAGCCGCCGCCGCCAAATGTTGCGTCGACATAGGTCTCGCCATCACGCGGCTGCAGCGCGCCAAGCACCTCAGAGAGCATCACAGGGAGGTGTGCCATCAGCTCTCCTCCCCGCCGACAACACCAATAATACCGCCAGCGGCCAGCGCTGCCTGGAACGGCGCATCAAGGGCTGACTGGCTGTCTTTCAACTGCGCGTCCATTTTCGTGTCGAACTCGGCATAGCGAGAGGGCTCCCAGACATGAAACCGGTCGAGCGAACCCGCAAAGATCAGCTCCTTTTCAATTCCCGCAGCCTGCAACAGGTGCGGTGGAATCTTGATCCGCCCGGTTTCGTCCATCTTAAGATCGGCCGAGCGGGTAAAGATCGCGTGCATAAAGGCCCGCCGCGCGGGATCATTCGGGCTCATCCGGGCAAGGGTCTGGCGATAGGTCGCCATCAGGGCTTCGCCGCCGCCCTCAAGGCAGGGCGAGCCATCCGATGCTGGCCACAGGAACACCCGCGTTCCGCCGCTCAGGGCATGCCGAAACGAGGCCGGAACAGACACCCGGCCTTTCGCGTCCAGCGATGTCTCATGATTGGAGACAAACACGTTCCATATCCCTTCAGCCCCAGCTGGATTCTAATGGGCCCAGCCGTTCAAAATTTGGGATAGCATGGGCTGACTTGGATTTAAATGGGCCATCGAAATGATTCGCACTGTCCACAAGCCCAAAGCCTGGAAACAAAAATAGGACAAAAGCAGAATGAACGAGAACGCGCCTCAGTGCAACATGGTTAACAAAATGAAAACCAAGTCTTTACAGGTGGTTAATCGGCTACCGGCTGAACGAAAAGTAATCGTCCGAATGCCGCACATTTCCACAGTTTAAGCTTAGTTTTTGGGCCTCAGCGCGCCTTATTCAGGCGAAGCTGTGATCAGATTGCCACGCTCCACCTTGCCATGGCGCGGCAGGAAGCCATCTTCGTGGCGCGCGCCCTTTTCGACCAGGATCGGTTTCAACCGCGTGTGCAGGCGTTGGTAATTGTAGAATGGCACGGATGGCCAAAGGTGATGCATGAGATGCCAGTTCTGCATCATCATGATCGGGTTGAGCCAGCTATGTCCGACATTGCGGGATGACATATAGCGATCCGCACTGTCGAACGGATAGTGCGGAATCCATTGCAGGAACACCGCCAGGATCGCATAGCCCATTGCCCCTGGAATATACCAGAGCATCAGGACTTCCTTGCCGAAGCCAGTAAAAATCAACGTCCAGACTGTTCCAACCATCAGCCAATTGACGGCGAAATGCCCGATCCGCTCCTTGCCGGTCATGATCGTGTCGGCATTGATATAGCCGCGCTTCAAGCTGCGATCCCGAATGATCAGCTTGAGCAATTGCATCGGCACAATCAGCAGCACGGTGGTCGCAATGATGCGGATCACCAGCAGGTAGAATGGCAGTTTTACAAATATATCCGGGTCGCGGTCAGTGTTGGTGTGGCTGTGGTGGCCTTTATGAGTACGGCTCAGCAAGGGCCAGTTGGCGAACATGGCCAGTGACCCGACCCAGCCGAAGCCATCCTGCACAAGCCGGAAAAACCGCCCCTTGGGCAGGATGTTTCCGTGAATGGCTTCATGGATATAGGTATAGTGGAGATAGGCCAGAACGCCCAATCCAAGTGTGATCGGCCAGAGCTGAGCAGCGCCACTTAGTCCCCACCAAAGCAGCGCGCCATGCGCCGTCCAGACCGCCGCGATATAGGCAAGCGTCGGCCAGGCGATGTGCGGTGACAAAGCCCGGGCTTCGGTTTTCTCATTGATCTCAATCGCGGTCATATGTGCGCTTTCATTGGGAACTTGACGAGAGATGACATACCATCCCTGCTTTTCAAGCGCGATGCGTCAGAAATACTGAAAATATACGCCTTCTCAGCTTTTTGCTGCTACTGGCTCGCCGATGCAGCTTCGTACGGTTGTCTTTGCGCTTGGAATAATGATCACGCTGCTTGGCGTGGCAATGATCCCGTGCTGGCTGCTTGACCTGGCCGACCAGCGCGCTGAGTGGCCAGTCTTTGCCGCCAGTGCGACCATGCTGCTGCTATCTGGCGGCGGACTGACCGTCCTGTCTGGCAAACGAAATGAGCGGACCGATGCAAGAGAGGCCTTCTTGCTGACGGTTCTAGTCTGGGTGGTCCTGCCAGCACTCGCCGCCATTCCGTTCATGGGCGTCGGCATGACATTCACCGATGCCATGTTCGAAAGCATCTCCGGCCTGACCACGACAGGTTCCACGGTTATCGATAATCTTGATGAGCAGCCGCGCGGGTTGCTGCTGTGGCGCGCGATCCTGCAATGGTTTGGAGGGATCGGAATTATCGTCACGGCCATCGCCATCCTGCCCGCCCTTCGGGTTGGCGGGATGCAACTGTTCCAGCTGGAAAGCTCCGATATGTCCGGCAAATTCATGCCGCGCATTGGCGAGATCACGGCGCAGACCGGCATTGTCTACCTGATCCTCTCAATCGCCTGCGCGGCGACTTACGCACTCTGCGGGCTGACCAGCTTTGAGGCCATTGCCCATTCGATGACCACTGTGGCGGCTGGAGGCTATTCGACATATGACGCCTCATTCGGCGCCTTTTTCGATACACCGGCGCCGCTGGCAGCGATCTTTTTCATGACCATGGCAGGCCTGCCTTTCAGCCTGCTCGCCCTGGCAATGATCCACCGCCGACCAGCGCCCTTGCTGAAAGATCCCCAGCCGCGCCTGTTTATCGGCCTGATCCTGATCATCACGACGATGATTTTCGCGCTCCGGGTTCTCGACGATCAGGATTTTGTGATCATCAGCCCGGCGCAAGGCTATACCGAGACGCTGTTCAATGTCGTCTCGGTCATGACCGGCACAGGCTACGCGACCGCGCCTTATGATAGCTGGGGCGAAGCGCCAGTCCTGTTATTCCTGGTAACGATATTCCTTGGCGGCTGCGCTGGCTCGGCGGCTTGCGGCATCAAGATGTTCCGCCTGGAAATCAGCTTTCGGGCGGCAATCGCCTATATGCAGCAAATGATCAGCCCGAACCGGGTCGTGCGGGTTCGATATGGCGATAAGGTTGTTGAGAATGACACGCTGCAATCGGTCATGGTCTTTGTCTTCCTGTATCTCGCGACCTTTGCCGTTGCTTCGGTCCTGCTGGCATTGACAGGTCTTGATCCCCTCACCGCGATTTCGGGCGCCGCCACTTCGGTCTCGAATGTCGGGCCAGGACTTGGACCGGTGATTGGTCCGGCTGGAACGTTCGAGACGCTTCCAGATCGGGCAAAGTGGATTTGCGCCATCGCCATGCTTCTCGGGCGGCTGGAATTCACAGCTGTCTTCGTGTTGATGACCCGCCGCTTCTGGCGTGGATAATTGAGAATTCCTCATTGATTGCTGGCGCTAAATCCGGCACAGCAACGCCATGGCCGATACACATTCAACCTTGCATCAGGATATGCTCGATATGGGTGCCCGCGCCCGCACGGCAGCGGCAGCCCTGGCTCAGTCGACGCCACAAGAGCGAACCGCAGCCCTGAACGCCATGGCAGACGCGCTGATCGCGGACGCGGCAAATATACTCGCGGCGAATGCCAAAGATATGGCGGGCGGCAAGGCCAAGGGGCTCGCCCCCTCAATGATGGACCGGCTGCTGCTGACCGATGACAGAATTGCAGGCATTGCCGAAGCGCTGCGAGCGATTGCCGATCTGCCTGATCCGGTTGGCCAGGAAATCGCCCGCTGGACGGTACCATCAGGTCTCGATATTGCGCGCGTCCGCACCCCGCTCGGTGTGATCGGGATTATCTATGAGGCCCGGCCGAACGTAACCGCAGACGCAGCGGCGCTGTGCCTGCGCTCTGGCAATGCAGCCATTCTTCGCGCTGGCAGTGAAAGCCTGAATTCTGCGCTGGCAATCGAAGCGGCCCTGAAGACAGGGCTTGCAACCTCTGGCCTGCCCGAAAACGCCGTTCAACTTGTGCCAACAACCGACCGCGACGCCGTCGGCGAAATGCTAAGCGGGCTTGGCGGGCAGGTTGATGTCATAGTTCCGCGCGGCGGCAAGGGTCTTGTTGCGCGGGTTCAAGCCGATGCGCGTGTGCCGGTGATCGGCCACCTTGAAGGCCTCTGTCATATCTATGTCGACAAGGCCGCTGACCCGCAAAAAGCGATCGATATTGTCGTCAATGCCAAGATGCGCCGAACCGGTATTTGCGGGGCGGCCGAGACCCTGCTGATTGATGAAGCTGTCGCGGAAAGCCTGCTGCCTGCGATTGCCTCGGCTCTGGTTGATGCTGGCTGCGCATTGCGCGGCGACGAGCAGACCTGCGCGCTTGTCCCGGATGCCGCGCTCGCCACCGAAGAGGACTGGCATACCGAATATCTCGCTCCGATCATCGCAGTGCGAGTGGTCGACGGAATTGAAGGTGCGCTTCGCCACATCCAGCACTATGGCACCGCACATACCGAGGCGATCATCACTGAAGACACCGCAGTGGCCGAGCGCTTCTTTGCTGAGGTTGATGCCGGCATCGTCATGCATAATGCCTCAACCCAGTTCGCCGATGGCGGCGAGTTCGGTATGGGCGCAGAAATCGGGATTGCAACCGGCCGCATTCACGCGCGCGGTCCGGTTGGGGCCGAGCAGCTGACAATCTACAAATATGTCGTGCGCGGGACAGGACAGATCCGCCCTTGAGCTCAAGGATCCGTCACGCACGCTATCTACCGCCGACAAGCACCCGTGCGCGTATCGGCCTGTTCGGGGGCAGTTTCGACCCACCGCATGTCGGCCATCTACATGTTGCCGAAACCGCGTTGAAACATCTGCAACTTGATCAGGTCTGGTGGTTTCCGACGCCGGGCAATCCACTCAAGGCCGCACCTGGCGAATATGACCAGCGCTTCGATGCGGTGACGAAACTGACCATGAAAAACAAGGCGATGCGGGTCAGCGACATTGAACGCCGCGCTGACCTGACCTACTCGATTGATCTCATCCGGCTAGTACGCGGCCATTGCCGAAAAGCCAATCTTGTTTGGCTGATTGGTGCAGACAGCCTGATGACGATGCATTACTGGAAAGACTGGAAAGAGATTGCCGCAACCATTCCGGTGGCTGTCGTCTCGCGTCCCGGCTTTGAAGTTGCCGCTCGCAACAGCCATTTTGCCCGCATATTCCGAGCTGCGCGCTTGCCCGAACATATGGCGTCCGGGCTACCAGACCGCGCGCCACCCGCCTGGACTTATCTGACCACGCCCCTGAACCGGGCCAGTTCCACGGCTCTACGCCGACAACAGGGATAGAACCTATGTCCAATCTCCACATCTTCACCACAGGTGGCACGATCGACAAAGTCTATTTCGACGCGCTGTCGGAATTTCAGGTCGGTGAAACGGCGCTCGATCACATCCTCAGCGAAGCAAATGTGGGTCTCGATTGCGAGCTGACTTCGCTGATGAAGAAGGACAGTCTGGACCTGACCGATGCCGATCGCCAAACCATTCGGGCGGCGGTGGAGGCCAGCCTGGCCGAAGCCGTTCTGGTCACGCACGGCACCGACACAATGGCCGAGACGGCTGAAATCCTGCGCCCAATCAAGGGCAAGACCATCGTCCTGACCGGGGCGATGCAGCCCGCTTCGCTGCGCTCAACCGATGCGATCTTCAATATCGGTTTTGCCGTCGCCTGTACGCAGACCCTGCCAGGCGGGGTGTATATCGCAATGAATGGTCAGGTCTTCACGGCAGGAGCGGTTCGCAAGGACCGTGCGGCGGGCCGTTTTGTCGCCAAATAGTTTCCGCAGACTGGCGCGGATTTTCACTAGAGCCGCGCTGCCCGACATGGTAAGTGTAAACGGTCGAAATCATATGGAGTATAGCCCTGTCCGCCCCAAAAACTGAGCCCCGAAGCAAACGCGCGGCATCCATTGAAGATGTCGAAGCCCTATCGGAAGACCTCATCGCAGCACTGGAAGATGACAAGGCTGAAGACCTCAAAGCGATAAATCTGGTAGGCAAGTCCTCGATTGCCGACATCATGATCCTGGCCTCTGGCCGGTCTGCGCGGCATGTCGGCGCGATGGCTGACCATCTGGCACAAAAGATCAAGGCCCGTATCGGCCATGCGCCAAAGATCGAGGGTCTGCCAAATGCTGACTGGGTCCTGCTCGACCTTGGCGACATCATCATCCATCTGTTCCGTCCCGAAGTGCGCAGCTTCTATAATCTGGAAAAGATATGGGCTGAGGATGATGCCAAACATTTGAGCCCTGACGCCTAGGCACGGACCGCCCATAATGCGGATTACAATCCTCGCCGTCGGGCGTTTGAAGGCCAGTCCCGAAAAGAGTTTGATCGACGATTATGCCGACCGGTTCCGCAAGACCGGGCGCGGTATTGGCTTTCGCGGTCTGGAGATGATCGAGGTCGAGAGTGGCGGCGGAATGCAGGCGGAAGGCGCGCGCCTCCTGTCCAGGATACCGCAAGGCGCACGCGTCATCCGGCTCGACGAGAGTGGCCCACAAAAACCGTCAAAACCATTTGCCAAGCAGATCGCCAAATGGCGCGACGACGGCCTCCCTGATCTGATTTTCCTCATCGGCGGGGCCGAGGGTTATAGCAAGGAGGTGCGGGCAGCTGTGCCAGACACACTGGCATTCGGGGCCCAGACATGGCCGCATCGATTGGTCAAAGTGATGCTCACCGAACAGCTCTACCGGGCCGCCGGAATGCTGGCCGGGACGCCGTATCACAAACCTTGAGCCGCGCCCTTGGCAGAGTATCAGCCCTTGCGACCAAATTCGGTGTTTCTTTTATGTGACACCGATCAGCCCCAGCCTCCAGGATATATCTTTCCCGTTGCATTCACGCATGTGCACCATGCGAAAACGGTGCGAATTCTGTGAAACCCATGCCAAAACGACGCCCAATAGGGCTATTTTTCTCACATTTGCACGACATTCGAGCGCCAGCCTACAAATCAGCAAACCGCCCCACTCCAAACTGGTAATCCCTTGGGCAATTCTGTCCATTGGACTCACCAGTATATATCAATTGGAGGACTGGAAATGGGTCGTACTTTTTCAAAAGCCATGATGCTTGCTGTTGCTGCGGGTGGCTTTGTCGCCCCGGCTGCGCTGGCCGAAGGCGAATTCAGCGGCAATGTCGCTATCACAACAGACTATGTTTATCGCGGTGTCACACAAAGTGACGGCGCACCGATGGTGTCAGGCGGTTTCGACTGGGCATCTGACGAGTTTTATGTTGGCACCTGGGCATCCGGCGTCGATTTTGGCGACGGCACCAGCACAGAAATTGACTTCTACGGTGGTTGGACACCGACGGTTGGCCAGTTCGATCTCGATATCGGCCTGATCTACTATCTTTATCCGGACGCACCAGACGATCCAGAGCAGAATTTTGTCGAAGTGTATGCTGGCGGCAGCACCACAATTGGCATGTTCGATCTTGGTGCTTCTTACGCCTACTCACCTGAATTTTATGGTGAAAGCGGTTCTGCTGGATACACCAGTTTCTCTGCCGGTGTGCCACTTGGCGAGAATTTCGGTGTTGATGCGTCTGTCGGTTTCTCTGACTTCTATGACGACAACACAGACAGCTACACCGACTATTCACTCGGCGTAACCACATCGATTGAAGACTATGTCGATCTCGACTTCCGCTTCATCACAACCAGCGGCCTTGACGGAAATGACGAAGCCTTCGTCGTCACTGTTAGCCGTGGTCTGTAAGTAGAGTTTGCCACCCGCCGTTGCCCTCCTGTCATCGCGGGTTTTGACTGCCGCCGCTTCGTTCCGACGAAGCGGCGGTTTTTTCTTGGCCTGATCTCGCGCGGCGCCAATCGGCATGATGAGCCCGGCTGTTTCAGTAAGATTACGGCGACACGAAAAAGGCCTCCATTTCTGGAGGCCTCTTGTCTTATCTTTTTTGGCCAGGCTGAACCTGACTAGCCCGCAATCTTGCGAACATAATCATATTCGCCCTTTTTCTTTTCGCGCTTCTTGGCGGGCTGGAACGCAACCTGCGCATGCTCAGAGCAGTATGGACCGCAGGTCGATTTGCGACCGCAGAAGGCGAATTTCGGGTCAGCAGGGTCGCCAATCGGCCATTTGCACATGCTATCGCGAAGCGTCAGGATGGTTGCGGCCTCGCCATCAGATAAGGGTTGCGGCGGCAGAGCGGCCAGCATGGCTGCCTTTTCCGACGATTTCAGGTTTGGCTCGGCAATCCGCGATGGCTTCGGCATGATGACGCTGCCATCCGGTTGCACCCGCGGCTTTGGTCTCGCCAGGCGCGGCGGGCGTTTGACCGGCCGTGACGGTGTTGCGCGGCCTGACAGGCCAAGCCGATGCACCTTGCCGATCACCGCATTGCGGGTCACGCCGCCAAGCTCTTTGGCAATCTGGCTGGCCGAATGGCCCTCCGCCCAGAGCTTCTTGAGTACTTCTACGCGTTCTTCAGTCCAAGACATACAGTCTCCCCGCTAATTAGCAGCCCCTAGATATAGTGAAGCAATAGCATAAATGCCCTGCCCCAACGCTATATATCGTATCAGGCACGAAATGAAACACAACATACTGAATACCACTATCCACAGGCAATCAATATATAGTGTCAGCTATGGATAAGTTCGCAGGGGATCGCCAAATCGCTTCAGACCTCCTAAATGACGGGTCATGCCAGACCAATCCCTGCCTACAACCGCCAGTATTGCCCGTCCGGAACCGCGGTCCTATGGCGCCGTTAATTGGCTCGGTCTTTGGACGCTGTACAAGCGCGAGGTCGGGCGTTTCCTGAAAGTCTGGATGCAAACCCTTTTTGCGCCGGTGATTACCACATTGCTGTTCATGACCGTGTTCAAGCTCGCTTTTGGAAATCGCGGCGAACTGTCCGGCGACTTTGCCGGCCTGACCTATAATGACTTTCTCGCGCCCGGCCTGATCATCATGTCGGTTTTGCAGAACGCGTTCCAAAACTCTTCCTCCTCGTTGACCATTGCCAAGGTGCAAGGCAGCCAAGTCGATTTCCTTATGCCACCCCTGTCACCATTGGAACTTACAACCGCGTTCATCTTTGGCGCAGTGACGCGCGGCATCATGGTCGGTGTGATCGGCGGCGTTGCTATTCATTTCAGTGGATTGGCGAGCCTGAACATTGTGCATCTGTGGCCCGTGATCTGGTTTGCGTTGATGGCAGCAATCTTTCTGGCGGCGCTGGGCGCGATGGGCGGTATCTGGGCGGACAAGTTCGATCACCTTGCGGCGGTCAGCAATTTCGTCATCGTGCCGCTAACCTTCCTGTCGGGGACATTCTACGACATCAATGTCCTGGTAGAGCCGTTCCAGACATTGGCGCACTTTGATCCGATCTTCTTTCTGATCGATGGCTTCCGTTACGGGTTTCTTGATGCCGCCAATTCCAACATTCTGACAGGCATGGCGGTGACGGGCGGGGTTGCATTTGCGTCCTCTGCCGGCGTTTGGTGGATGCTCAAGTCGGGCTATAAGCTGAAGGCCTGATAGATGGCCGAACTTCCGATCCTGACCATGACCGATGTCCGGCTCGCCTTTGGTGGCAAGCCGTTATTCGAGGGTGTGACGTTTACCCTGGCCAAGGGGGAGCGTGCGGCACTGGTCGGACGGAATGGCGCTGGAAAGTCAACGCTGATGCGTCTGATCACTGGCCGGTTCGAACCTGATGATGGCGAATTGTGGATCCATCCGGGCACCGTGATTGTCACTGTCGAGCAGGAACCTGACCCAAGCCAGCACGAGACTGTGCTCGATTATGCCAGTCAGGATATGGACCAGACCTGGCGCGCCGAGGCTGAGCTTGGCCATTTCGGCGTTGACCCAGCTGCCGCACCGAGCACGCTATCGGGTGGCCAGATCCGCCGCGCCGCCCTCGCCCGCGCCTTCGCGCAGGACCCTGATGTCCTGTTGCTCGATGAGCCAACCAACCATCTCGACGTGCCGATGATCGAGATGCTGGAAACACGCCTGCGCGAATTTACCGGCGCTGTGCTTCTGGTCAGCCATGACCGGCGCTTTCTGGAAAACATAACCACCAATACACTCTGGCTGCGCGACGGGATCGTACTGAAAAGTCCGAAAGGCTATGGCCATTTCGAGGATTGGGCCGAGGAGATCGAGAAAGCCGAGATCAAGCAGCTGGAGAAAATGAAAACCCAGCTCAAGGCCGAGCATCGCTGGCTCGCGCGCGGGGTCACCGGTCGCCGCGCCCGAAACCAGGGGCGGTTGACCAAGCTGAAAGCGATGCGAGCCGAACATGCTCGCCGCCGCTCAGCGCTCAATGCCAATAAGGCAACAGCCGGGATCAGCGCCGAGGATGGCACAAGCCAGTCGCGCAAGGTCATAGAGGCGTTTGGTCTCGGCAAGTCCTACGGCGATCTGAGCATCGTTGACGACCTGACTTTTCGTATTCTTCGCGGTGACCGCATTGGCTTCATTGGCCCAAATGGGGTTGGCAAAACCACTTTGCTGAAACTCCTGCTGGATGAAATTCCGCGCGATAGCGGTAATCTCAAGATCAATCCGAGCCTGACCATCACCTATCTTGATCAGGCGCGCGACACGTTGCGGCCCAGGGATACGCTATGGGAAGCGCTTGCTCCGCAAGGCGGCGACAGTCTGATGGTGCAGGGCAAACAGCGCCATGTTGCCGCCTATGCCAAGGACTTCCTGTTCAAGCCCGAACAGCTGCATCAGGCCGTCGGGTCGCTGTCCGGCGGCGAGCGTAACCGGCTGACACTTGCGATTGCATTGGCGCAGGCGACCGATGTGCTGGTGCTGGACGAACCGACCAATGATCTCGACATGCAGACGCTCGACCTGCTTGAAGACATGTTGATGAATTTTGCCGGGACCTTGCTTCTGGTCAGTCATGACCGGGCCTTTCTGGATGCCACGGTGACCTCCTGTCTTGTGCCAATCGGCGACGGCAAATGGATTGAAGCGGCTGGCGGCTGGAGCGACGCGCAGACCCAGATCAAGGGTCGGCCGGGCAAGGCCAAAGCTGCTGACAAGGCCAAGTCCGCGCCCAAACCTGTGCCCAGCGATCCCAAAAAGGCGACCAAGCTCTCCTTCAAGGATGAACATCGCCTGAACCAAGCCGAGGCCGCAATGCCGAAACTCGCCGCAGAGATCGAACAGATTCAAGCTGACCTGTCCGATCCAGACCTGTTTAGCGCTGATCCGGACAAGTTTAAGCGCCTATCCGAACGCCTTGAAGCGGCTGAGACCGAGTTACGACAGGCAGAGCGCGACTGGATGGAGGTCGAGGAGTTGAAAGAGACCCTGCTGGCCGATCAGGCCTAACCGCACTGCTTTTCGGATAATCCGTTGAGCTTGACGTGACCTATGCTAGCGTTGCCAGCGAGAGGGAGACGACCATGCGGTTTACGGCATTACTATTCGCACTTTCGGTTATGGCCTGTGCATCACCGCCGCCCCCTCCTCCTC
>CAYGKE010000044.1:8902-22745 GCA_964350465.1 uncultured Hyphomonas sp. | reverse complement strand
AGATTGGTCCGTGCAAGCAGAACATGTTCAGGGGCGAGATCAACAAGTTCTCAAAGAGGCTGATATTATGAAGAAAACTATTCTGATTGGCGGCACGGCCGCCGCGCTGGTCACACTCGCTGGCTGCGTTCACGTAGCTGAGGGGCATCACTCCGATCTCGATGAGATTGCGGTGAATACCGATACCGCGCTGAGGGTTTGCGGTGAGTATAATGTCAAAGAAGTCACTGAAGACGGCTTCGAGTGCAAATCCGAAGACTAGCTACTTGCAGGTTTCGTTGCTGCCCATGTCGAGATGAAAATGATCGGCGTGGGCAGCGTTGAAATCCGGCCCCAGTGTCACCGAAAACAATCTACAGGCACCGCGGTGCAGGCGCTTCAGGTATTTGCCGGCATCTGAATCCTCGCGCCAGTGGTCACGCACGCTGATCCTGCGGCCATCCTCGAGGATAAATCCTGCAATATCAATCGCGTTGGCAAATGAATGCTCAGAGCGTTGCCGGGTGCCGGAAATGTTTCGACAGCTGAACGAGCCATAGGTTTCGATCTGCCTCAGCGGTGAGCCAAATATCGTCTCGGCCTGCGGGCGGGCGACGTTTTTTTCCCAGACATAGAGCGCCGCCATTTGATGGCAGGACATTCGCAGCGGTGCGGCATTATACGGCGTCAACGACTGATCAAGCACATAAGTCTTGCCCAAAGCGCAGCTCTGGCCGGACTCATCGGGCGGCAGAACGCTAAACTCAATACCCGCTTCTCTGAGCTTTCGCTCGCACTGGATCGGGTTGTATTTCAGATGTGTAAGCTTGCCATAAGTTGAGACTCCGAGTGGTTCTGTCAGATCGGGGGCACGAAATGGGTTGTGCTGACTCGGCATGGTGAAATGGAGCGTGGTCAATACAGCGAAGCTGAGCAGTGCAAAAAGAATCAGTCTCCAACGCAATGCTGTTCGCCCTTCATTAACCAAAACCGATATTCTGTTAACCTACATGATGGTGCGGCGATTCCATGGCCGCCTAGAACACACTGAGGAATGGTCATGTCCGACACGCTGGAACCTGAAGACGACCGGATTATCAACGAGCCGCTTAGCGAAGCGCTGACCAAGCGCTATCTGGCATATGCGCTCTCGACAATCACCTCTCGCGCCCTCCCCGACGTGCGCGATGGCCTGAAGCCTGTGCAGCGCCGCATCTTGTACGGCATGCGCGAGCTGAAGCTCAATCCTGATGGTGGCTATCGCAAATGTGCCAAGGTCGTCGGTGAGGTCATGGGTAACTATCACCCGCATGGCGATGCCTCGATCTATGACACGATGGTGCGTTTGGCGCAGGATTTCTCGGTTCGCTATCCGCTCGTCGATGGGCAAGGCAATTTCGGCAATATTGACGGCGATAGCGCGGCCGCCATGCGTTACACCGAAAGCCGCATGACGAAGGCTGCAGAATTGCTGCTCGAGGGTCTGAGCGAAAACGCTGTAGATTTCAAACCAACTTATGACGAAAACGACACCGAACCTGCCGTTCTGCCGGCTGGGTTTCCGAATCTTCTGGCCAATGGCGCGACAGGAATTGCCGTCGGCATGGCGACCAGTATCCCGCCGCACAATGTTGCTGAGGTCATTGATGCAGCGCTGATACTGGTCGATCGCAAGACGGCCAAAACCGAAGAGCTGCTCGAGGTTATGCCGGGGCCTGACTTTCCAACAGGGGGCGTGATTGTCGAAGGCCGCGAGTCGATTCTCGACGCCTATGAAACCGGTCGTGGCAGCTTCCGCATGCGCGCCCGCTACGAGGTCGAGGATCTTGGCCGGGGCCAGTGGCAGGTCATTGTCACGGAAATTCCCTATCAGGTGCAGAAGTCTAAGCTGATTGAGCGTCTGGCCGACCTGATCGAGAGCAAGAAGGCACCGCTTTTGGCCGATGTGCGCGATGAAAGCGCCGAGGATATTCGCGTCGTGCTGGAGCCGCGCTCGCGCTCGATTGAGCCTGAAGTCCTGATGGAGAGCCTGTTCAAGACCTGTGACCTTGAGACCAGGTTCAGCCTCAACATGAATGTCCTGCATAAGGGCGCGCCGCAAGTCATGGGCCTTAGGCAAGTGTTGCGGGCCTATCTCGATCATCGCCGCGAAGTGGTGGTCCGCCGGGCGCAGTTCCGCCTCGACAAGATCGAGAAACGCCTGCATCTGCTCGACGGCTATCTGATCGCCTTCCTGAACATTGATGAAGTGATCCGCATTATCCGCGAGGAAGAAGAGCCTAAACAGGTGATGATCGACCGGTTCGGCATCACTGATATTCAGGCCGAAGCGATCCTGAACTTGCGGTTGCGTGCCTTACGCAAACTCGAAGAGATAGAAATCCGCGGCGAGCACGAGCGCCTGTCGGAAGAGCGCAGCGAGATCGTTGCCATGCTTGGCTCTGAGGCGCGCCAATGGACCAAGGTTAAAAAGGAGCTGCGCGCGGCGCGCGATGTGTTCGATCCGGAAAGCAAGCTTGGACGTCGGCGGGCCGCCTTTGAAACTGCCCCCGAGATCGATCTTGATGCGGCACTGGAGGCCTCGCAGCCAAAAGAGCCACTAACGATTGTGCTATCATCCATGGGCTGGATTCGCGGCATGAAGGGGCATGGCCTCGATATGGACTCCACGAAATTCAAGGATGGCGACAGCCTGCACCTGTATGAGGAAGTACACACAACCGACAAATTGATCCTGATGGCCAGTGATGGCCGGGCCTTCACCCTGCCCTGTGACAAGCTGCCAGGCGGCCGCGGGCATGGCGAACCGATCCGGCTGTCGATCGATCTCGAAGACAGCGTTGATATTGTTGCGATGTTCAAGCTGGTCGCTGACCGCAAGCGTATTGTCGCCTCGGATGCCGGGTATGGCTTTATCGTTGAGGAAAGCGAGCTGGAATCGAACCGCAAAGCCGGCAAGGCTTCGGTCAATGTTCCAGATGGTGCAAAACTGGCAATCTGCGATGTGGCAATCGGAAATCATGTCGCCGTGATCGGTACCAACAAGAAGTTACTGATCTATCCGCTTGCTGAACTGCCGGAAATGCCGCGCGGCAAAGGTGTGAAACTGCAAAGCTATAAGGGCAAGGACCGGCTCGCCGATGCCATCGTGTTTGATGGCGAGGATGGCCTTATCGTCACAGATACGGCTGGCCGGATGCGCGGGTTCCCGGAATGGGTCGACTGGATCGGCAAGCGGGCTCAGGCGGGCAAGACCGCGATGAAAGGCTTCCCACGCAGCGGCAAGTTCACGAGTTGAACGGCCTCACCTCGCACAGGGTTAATGACCTATTAATCATGATCGCTGTGAATGGAGTCCTTGGATTCGCATGCCAAATAGGCTTACGGGGAAAGACCTGAGTATGAGCGCCGCCACACAAGCACAACTGTTTGAACAGATGACCCCAGATTCCCAGGGCTATTCAGCCCAAGACATTGAAGTCCTTGAAGGGCTTGAGCCTGTGCGCAAGCGCCCCGGCATGTATATCGGCGGCGCCGACGAGCGCGGCTATCACCACCTGTTTGCCGAAATTCTGGACAATTCCATGGATGAGGCAGTGGCCGGCCACGCCAATCGCATCGAGGTCAATGTCCGCGCCGATGGCTATGTCGAGGTTACCGATAATGGTCGCGGTATTCCTGTTGGCGAACACCCGAAATATCCGGGCAAATCAGCGCTGGAGGTGATATTCACCGTCCTTCACGCTGGCGGCAAATTCTCCAACAAGGCCTATCAGACAGCTGGCGGCTTGCACGGCGTTGGCTCATCTGTTGTCAACGCGCTGTCCGAGCGTATGGAAGTGGAGGTCGCGCGCGACAAGAAGCTGTATTTCCAGGCGTTTGAACGGGGCCAGGTCATGGGGCAATTGGAGTTGCGCGGGGCAGCGCCTAACCGGCGCGGCACAACCGTTCGTTTCAAGCCCGATCATGAGATTTTTGGCGAAAAGCTGCGTTTCAAGCCGACACGCCTGTTTCAGATGACGCGGTCGAAAGCATATCTGTATCGCGGGGTCGAAGTGCGCTGGACATGTGATCCATCACTCTTATCGGAAGATTCAAAGATCCCGGCAGAGGCCGTACTGTCTTATCCAAATGGTCTGGCGGACCAGTTGGACGAGGTCTTCAAGGGCAAGAGCACGATCACAGCCGAGACGTTTAACGGCCTGGTCGAAACCGAAGATGGCAAGGTCGAATGGGCAATCGCCTGGACCGCGGCAGGTTTCGGCGACAGTGACGGATTTTCGCGGTCTTACTGTAACACGATCCCAACACCGGATGGCGGCACGCACGAGGCCGGGTTCCGCTCCGCCATCACCAAGGGCCTGCGCAATTATGCCGACCTGACAGGCCAGAAAAAAGGCACATCCATCACAGCCGACGATGTCATGGGACATTCTGGCTTGCTATTGTCAGTGTTCATCAGCGGACCGGAATTTGTTGGCCAGACCAAGGACAAGCTCTCGACAACAGCTGCCTTCCGGCTCGTGGAGAACTGTGTTCGCGACCGGTTCGACCACTGGCTGGCTGCGAGCCCGAAAGAGGCCGATAAACTGCTGACATGGGCGATTGAGCGCGCTGACGAGCGGGCCAAGCGCCGTAAAGCCAAGGACGTTGCGCGCAAGTCCGCAACCAAGAAACTGCGCTTGCCGGGCAAGCTGGCTGATTGTTCGAATAGCGGACCAGACGGCACTGAAATTTTCTTCGTCGAAGGCGACTCGGCGGGCGGCTCTGCCAAACAGGCCCGCAATCGCAAGACACAGGCGATCCATCCCCTGCGCGGCAAAATTCTCAACGTGGCCTCTGCAACCGACGAAAAGATGGCGGCCAATCAGGAATTGTCAGACTTGCTGCTGGCGCTCGGTGTCGGCACCGGATCTCGGTTCAGCGTTGATGATCTGCGCTATGAGAAAGTCATCATCATGACGGATGCTGACGTTGACGGTGCCCATATCGCGGCGCTTTTGATCACTTTCTTCTACAAGATGATGCCCGGCCTGATCGAAAGCGGCCGCCTGTATATGGCGATGCCGCCGCTCTATCGCCTCTCCTATAAGGGCAAGAGCGTTTACGCGATGGATGATGAGGACAAAGAGCTTCTCATGGAAGTTGAGTTCAAGCCGAACCAGAATGTCGATATTGGGCGGTTCAAGGGCCTGGGTGAGATGAATCCGAGCCAGCTCAAGGAAACCACGATGGATCCGGCGACGCGGACGCTGGCGCGGATCACCCTGCCAGACAGTCTCGACGAACTGACAGAGTTGAAACCGGCTGAACTGATCGATACGCTGATGGGCAAGAAGGCGGAGCACCGCTTTCGCTTCATTCAGGAGAATGCTCATTTTGCCGAAGACCTCGATATCTAGCCTCTTCTTTGCAATCGCGCTGAGCGCCTGCGCAAACCTCACCGCCCCTGCCACAGCTGGACAGCCTGAAGAGGACGTCACCAAGGTCAGTTGTGGCAGTGCCGAGGCCCTGACAGCCCAGCTGGACGCACTTCAGCCCTCCACTGAGGAGGAGACGCCATTAGAGGCAGATGGCGCGCTCGTTGATGCGCTGACAGCCTGTCTGGGCGCCTCTGATCCTGTATTGCGCGACAAGATCGGGTATGAAGGGCTAACGCGCCTGTTGCGGTCCGGTCAGGTCTCGGACGCCTTGCAACAGGATTTACGCCTGCAATTGATGGCGAATATGTCGCCTGAATTGCCAGACCCCGAAGGCGTGCGCAGGCCGTTCTCGATCCTGGTTCTGGCCGAAATCGTTCGCGCCGACCGCGTGTCACCCTATCTCAGCGACGACGAGCGCATGGCCGTGCTCGATACCGCCATTGGCTATCTCTATCAGCTCAGCGATTTTCGCGATTATGACGATGCGGAAGGCTGGCGGCATGGTGTTGCCCATGCCGCAGATCTGATGATGCAGGCGGTCCTGAACCCGGCCTATGAGCGGACCGCGCACTTGATGATTGTCGAGACGGCCTTCATGAAAGCCCGCGCGCTGAACCACGGCTATACAGCCGGTGAAGGCGAACGCCTCGCCCGGCCGGTTCTGTTTGCAGCCAATGCGGGTCTGATCTCTGAGGAGGAATGGGATGGCCTGTTCGCTGACCTGATGTCACCCTCGCCATTACTTGAGTGGAAAGAGGCTTTTCGTTCAAAAGGTGGCTTGAACCGAATGCACAATATCAAGGCGCTGCTTCATGCGATCTATTTCACCGCGAACCAGCAAGAGGATGATAAGTTCAAGACCCTGGCCCAACGCGCAGCGGACGCCCTGATCGAACTGCCCTAGGGTTCAGACGGACCAATCCGAAAACGCCAGCCCTGTCATCTCACGAAAGCGCTGAGCATCTTGCGATACCGCTAGGCGGATATGCTCACGCGCCGCTGGCTCAAACGGCTCTACAGGTCGATCCGGACTGAGCTTGGCAGCAATCGTTTTTGCCGTGTTGATAAAACTGCGCGGGAGCGTGGCACGGATTGAATCGCCGAGCTTAGTCCGCCGCAGCTTGCCCCAAAAGGACGGCAATCTTTCCAAATCATCTGATGAATTTGCCTGTACATCGTCGAGTTCAAGACCGGTTGAAGTAAGGCCCATACGCCGCAGCAACACCTGAAGGGTTTCCACCTGATTGGAAACCAAATCCTGAAAATCAACAATCAAGATATCGCCCAAAGAGAAGTGCTCCAGATAAGCATCAAGTTGATAGGCGTACCGACTTGTCTGAATGATCTCATCGCCCTCTTTATGTCCCTCAAGGTCGTTTGGTTTGGGCATATCAAAGCCCATGGCGCACATATGCCGATATTGAGAGACCGCCCGCTCCACAGGATCGCGCACGACATAGATCAGTTTCACATCGGGAAGCGTGTCCTTGATCCTCTCTGCACAAAGTGGAAAGTTCTGACGCCGTGAATAATTGGGTGAAAAGTCGCAAGACGGTTTTGACAGGTCGCTGAACTGGCTTCGTAACCAACTTGTGCCGCGTGCATAATTGGCTTCGGTAATGAAGAAATCTGTTTCCTTCATACTTGGCACTGATATGAGGCCACTCGCTCGAAACAGTTCATACAAAGTGGTTGTCCCAGCACGCATAGCGCCAATGACAACAAAGCCCGGAAGTGTCTGATTCTGGTCCATCGCCATTGGTGTTACTTGGTTATGGCGTTGGAAGCACTCCCTTTTTGCCCGTTGTTCTTGGCAAACCCATAAGCCGACTTCCACACTTCCTGCCCGTCGCCCGACTCAACATAGTGGCAACCGATCAGTGTGCGTACAAAGTCGAACAAGATAAACCGATCCGACTGCAAGTAATGCTCGCCGAGAATGGGGCGTACAGCATCTGTCGCTTCCTGTAGTCGATAGTGCGGAATGGTCGGGAATAAGTGATGGATGACGTGCAGGTTACCGATATTGTGGGTAAGCCAATTGAACGGCCCGTAATCGCGGTCAACGGTTGCCAGCGAGCCCTTGAGACGGGTCCAGTCTTGCTCGTCATAGACCGGCACTTCCGGGGCAACATGCTGCATATAGGTCACAAGGGTCAGCCATGCGCCGTAGATCAGGTATGGCACCAGAATGTATTTTCCAACGAACCCCCAGCCATAGACGACACCGAGACCGATATAGAGGCTCAGGAAAGCGAGAAGCGCACCCAGGCCCAAATACCACGATGTGCGGACGGACTTTGTATAGAGGTCGCTGGTCGGCAGGTAGTGACTGCCGCCGATCGGGTCATAGGTCGTGAGGTTACGAAAACCAAGCTTGTACATCGGCCAACCGATCAGGATGAAGATGCCAGACCGGAACAGCACTTTGCGAAAGGCGCGGTCTTCCTCGGCGCGGCAAGGCCGAAACACCTCTTCCTGCCGAAAATGCCCTGTTTTCATATGGTGCTGCGCATGGGATCGCTGCCAACCGCGATACGGCACCAGGATCGCCGCATGGGTCAGGATGCCAATGATCGTATTGAATGTGCGGTTCGATGAAAACGCGCCATGTCCGGCATCATGCCCGATCACAAAAAGTGACCAGCAAAACGTCCCGATTAGAAACAGCAAAGGCCACTCAAAATACCAGGCGCTGGTCTGCGTCAGGGCAAAGTAACAGAGCGCGATCATGCCGAGATCGAAGGCAAGATAGGCGAGTGATCGCGACAGGCTCGGCTTGAAGCATCGCGCCGGAATGGCCGCGCGAAGTTGGCTTTCTGTAAAATTCATCTCGGTCATAACAATCGGCCTCTACTGTAGCTGTCACTACAGGTTGACATTATAGCCCTAGCACGCGCATGTGACGCCTATTGTCGAGTCAAATATTGAAAAAAGATTATTGCGGTCTCTGACCAACGCCCTTGATCACTTTCTGGATCAGTTCCGTCGTCTGGATATATCCAGCCTCTGCCGGAATGTTCAGACACGGCTGTCCTAGCGTATTTTTACCGATTTGCGGCGTCACGGAGATCACAGGCTCCCTGGAAAATCGCTTAATGGCCTGTGCGACGCTATCTGCTTCCGCTAATTTGCCCAAATTCATACGTGTCGGAAAGATAATATCGGCCTGATTGGCCGCCTCAAGGTCGAGCGCCGCTTGCGGCTCCAGCCAGATCGCCTCGGTTGTTTCACGGCCATCCTGAAGAGCAACTTGGCCCTCTGGTGTGGGCGCCAAGTAGAAATGCGTGTCGAAACGCTTCGGCATCATTTCCGGCGTGACCCAGTGACCAAAGTGGATAAGCGTGTCGAGCGCGAGCACTAATCCCTCGTCGCGTATTGTTTCCATGAAACTCACCTCGCCGCGTTCTATCGGATCGCGAAGGGGTGAGAGTGCCGCGGCGGTCTGGCCATCAATCAGCGGCTCACCGATCCCGCACTGCGTAGCTGGTCGCGCGAGGAGTATGCCGGCCTCTTCAAAGGCTTCCCTGACCGCCGCAATCCGCAAAATTTGATCGGAACCGGAATAGTCGCCGTCAGTGTGCGCGTGCCAATCAGGGTTATCATCATCGGGGTCAGTCTTGCCGCCGGGAAAAACCAGGGCGCCGCCAGCAAACTCAATCTCGCTATGGCGCCTGACCATCAGCACCTGCAAGTCGGGCGCTTCTCGGATCAGCAAGACCGTAGCGGAGAGCTTGGGGTGCGTCGGTGGTGTGCGCATAGATTAGTCTATCCAGTTTCGATCAAATTTACGGCAAATCCGTCGCCCAGAATGCGCGTGATATCAATGCCTGCACTGTAGGTAGAGACACTCACCCAGCGTCACGGAAGCCTATGCCTGCTTTGTCATCCCCTACCCCTGCAACCCGTTCAGCGAATGCTGTGCGGTTTATGCCGATTGTTCACCTCTGCACAGGCGAGACCGTCACGCTTTTGGCTGAAACACAGAGACGCTTCGAAGATAGCGTTGCTTTCGGCCCGGCGTCGCGAACCGCAGAACGCGCTCGCGCCGCCACCCTTTCGCCGGCTGAATGGCTCGCCGACCATATCGAGTCGGTCGCGCACGATGCTCATCACCGCACCGAGGCCCGTCCGATCATCGTATCGGCGCCGCTTGCCGCCCTGATCGATCCAGACACCGCCATGCTGTGTGATGCCGCCATACGCCGGACACCTATCTGTGCGCAGGAAATTTGCATCGAGATATCCGACGCGGACCTGGCCGTGCCAAATACCAATAGTCAGGCCGGGGTCGAGGCGCTGCGCCGGCTCGGGTTTCGGGTGTCGCTGAACGCTACCCGTTCGTGCGAGGCCAAGCTCAGTTCGTCCTTGCGGCTATTGCTGGATAGTATTCGTATCGATGCGCGCAAACTTGAGCTTGAAGAAGAGCTTGAGCACCGTGTCGAAGCGGCCCAGGCCTGCGGCATGTCAGTTATCGCCGAGCACGCGCATTGGCGTGACGGAGAATATCTGGCCTCCCTGGGGATCGATCTGGCGCTGCGCCCTAAGACTGACAGTTAAGCGGCGTTTTCCTCACGCTGCTTTGATTGCTCGGCATAGATATCGAGCTTTTCAAGCAGATAATCGAGATCGTCTTTTGGGATCGCCTGAAATTGCGTCAGGACACGCTCGATCATACGCATGCGGAATCGCGCCTTGTCATTTGGCTCGCCATCATACTGCAATTCATGAAAAACCTTGGTCGCCGCCCGGAAGGCGGGCAAAAGTTTGCGGTTTAGCCCGGCACGGTCAAATATCGCCTGAAGGCCGAGCGGCCCGGCATCGTGTATCATCAACCAGACCCGCGCATGAGGTACGCCTGACAGCTCAGCCAGCGCATGCTCTACGAAAGGCATATGGCCAACACAGAGTGCACGCATGATCAAAGAGTGGGTAAGGCGGCCATTAAGGTTCAACTGGGCGACAAATCGCGGCAAATCAGATGTTCGCCCGGCTTGTTCGACAAGATCGATCGTCGCCCGTTCACGCGCGCCTGCGGCGAGATCAATTGCAACCTGTGCCGGTAGCTCGTGGCGATTGATCAGCATGTCAAACACTTGGCCAGAGACCAGCGACACCATCTTCTCGGCTATGTGCGCTGGCACGTGATCGCGAAGCACAAAAGCTTCATGGACTTTGGTATTCTTCGGGAAGCGTGTGAGCGTGGCGCTAAACGCGCGATCACTGAATTCGGCACCGCTATTGGCCGACGCCGTTTCGACCGCCGATTCATCCGCGTGTTCGCAAATTACCTCTGTGACGTCGGTGGAGAGGGTTTCTCGCGCGGCAATCGCCGCCTGCTTGGCGGCTGTTACCGCCAGGACCAGTTCAATCAGATCCTCGTCTGTAAAGACAGGCGAACTCTCCAGAATCGGTAGCGCGACCGATTCGACATCCTGGGCCAGTTTCAGGGCCACTTCGCGCGGTAGTCGCGGGGAATTACGCAAGGCAACCGACAGCGTGCGCCTGACAAGTTCGGCTGTGTCTTCTGCCAAAATGCCAATGATTTCATCAGCGTACTCGCGCTCATCATCGCTAAGGACGTCAATCGCAATACGCCGACATAGACGGTGAGCAACGGTTGCTCGCTCCTCAGAGGTTTCACCCTTTATGAGGCGGATAATGTCCGCTTCACTCAGCTCTGGCCGCATCGGTTTAACATTCATTTCGGCGTTTCCTTGTCCCCGAAGACTTCAGGACGCAGGTTTGAGCTGTTCTGGTTAATACCTGGTTTACCAAGCGCCCGGTTTAACGCAGTGCAAATGCGCGGGTTTCCGTCGGCACTTTGCTGTAGAGCTCCACGGCGGCCCCATGCAGCGCATAGATTGGCGGCATCCATACAAGAGCTCGGATAAAGGCTCCGAGGGCCGAATCGCCGTTCAGCGGAAGCGCGGCGTGGATTGCGATCGCCAGAACCATAACAGGCAGAAATGCGAGTAGTGTGACAATTCCGAAGCGCACCACCTTCCCCTTCGCCCAGCTCCAGGTGCGAAATATCAACAATCGCTCGGCGCTGACGGTCGCAGGGCCGCTGAGAAACAAGCGTAATGCAAACCAGACAAGACAGGCGAGTGCGCATGCCAGGAGGGTGTACATGATCCAGATCGCACCACTGGCGCGCAACGCCTCTAGCGAGGCGGTCGTATCGGCCGGGTCGCCGACCGTCGGATCATAGCCAGAGGCGACAACCAGTATGACACTGACGATGATGAGAAATAGCGACAGGATGAACGCGACCATTGCCAAAAAGGCGAGAGTCAGGCCATGCGCCGCGATCTGACGCGCCCAATGGCTGATCCAGCCTTGCTGGAAATTCTCTTGCAGCATGGCGCGATAGATCATCGCCGAGCACAGAGCAAACCCGACAAAACCAATCGCCAACCGCGCCCAGTCGGCAAGATCTTCAATCCAGATGACAACCGTCATAACCACGAGAAATGCAATAATCCCTGGCCAGGTTTTGACCGCGGCCTGTCCGGCACGCTTGTAGATTGAGGCCAGCATATCAGTCAGGTCCGACAGTAATAGCATGGCAGGATAAGTCCGATCAGCAAAAAGGCGCGAAGCTCAAACGGTTTTCCGCTTCAGCCCCGCGCCCTTGTGCAGGTTTAGCCAAACAATACCAGACCGTCTAATCGTCGCGGCGCGCGTCCGGCAGGCGGTCATTGATGTCGTCGCGAATATCCAGAAGCGTGACAATCAGGCCACCCACGACACTGGCAACGACCCAGCCACCAACGGCGAAGAACGCAAAGGTCAGCAACTGCCCCATGCTGCCGGTAATGCCGAATACTTCAGACATGAAGGCACCCTTGTGCACGACACCATTGTAATAGGCCAGGCCAAGGCCAACCACGACGGTTGCGATATAGGCAACATAGACCATCAGGCGGAAGCTGTTGATGATAAAGAATTTCATGTTTCTATCTCCACTTTACACCATTCGGTGGCTCGCGATTCTGCGAGGACACGACTCGTTAGCACGGTTCGGACGATTGGCTAATGGCCTAGTTGTCGACGCCGCAGGTTGTTCCGGCCTCCATGGCAAAGGCCATGAATTGCCCCATCTGGTCGGGCTTCAGATTGCTCATCATCTCGGTCATGGCTGCGTCGCTATCACCGCCGGATTCTGCTGCATCTACGAGCATCTTCAGCAGCTCACCATCAAGCTTCTCTACCGCAGCATCAGCCATGCAGTTACACTCTGTATCGCTCGAGCCGCCTTCATCCAGGCAGGCTTTGACCAGTTTCGCCTTGGCATTTCCGCCACCGCCGCCACAAGCAGCTAGTCCAAACGCCATTGCCGCAAAAATCGCTGTCTTCTTCATGTGCGAACCCCTTTGTGTTTCTTCGCACGGGGAAAGTTCCACGAATCTTTTCGCCTGACCAGAGAAAACGCTCACTCCCGCCGCAATAGACGGTCCAGGCCGAGCTTTGCCTTGCCGCTTTCGAGAAAGTCGGATTTGACCTTCTCGCGGTCATATTCGGTTGTAAGCCAAGTTTCGAAATCGATTACATCCTGTTGATTTCGCTGAAGATACGCCTCGAAGAAGGCATCCAGAAGCCCCGTTTTCCCCTCGCGCAAATGCAAGTATTTTTTGGATAATTGCTGCGCTGCGAAGGCGACAGAGCGTTTCTGCCTGAAAATCATGTAGAGAACGCTCATCAGGCCGGCGCGATCAGCGCCAGACTTGCAATGCATGAGGGCCGGGTAGGAAATATCTTCGAATAGCCGTTTCGCCTCGAGCACCTTCTCTACAGTCGGCGTATCCCTCGAAAAGACCTGAAAATCGACCAGGTCAATATCGTTATCGGTGCAGGCCTCTTGCTCCAGCAGGTAATAACCGCGTGTGCTTGGGCCGCGCAGATTAATGATTGTCTGAATGCCGCGCAGACGAAGGTGTTCAGCAATCTGTCTGGGGTTGGGCTGGTTCGACCGCCACATTTCAGGGCTGATCTGGTGCAGATTCTGGAAAGACTCACGCAGAAACCCATGATCGCCCAGCGTCAGCTCTCGCTCGGCCCGCTTGCGCCCCGATCTTGTACTTAAATCAGCAGCAGTGTGACGACGACGCGCTTTGGACCCAGGGAGTTTCATGCCAAGCGCGTTAGCCGAGCTGGTCAATTTGGGCAAGCATCACTCCAGTTCTGGCAACAACCTGGTAACCCTAATCGCATAAGCCTGATGCTGAGCGATTTACAGTTTGACAGGGGTTTATTCGATATGCGTCTTCCTAATATCATCCGGTGTGGCCTGGTCTCAGCGCTGACTGTGGCTGTCGCAATTCCAGCTTATGCATTCGGAATTGGCCTCCAACCAACAACGGTCGAAATGGAAGTCGAGCCGGGGGCGCGACAGGGCGTGCTGGGGACACTGGGCCTAGTGCGGGGGGCGGAGCCGG
>CAYGKE010000044.1:0-8892 GCA_964350465.1 uncultured Hyphomonas sp. | reverse complement strand
GTCCACCAGGAAAAGACGATATCCCTAACAATCGGCCTCGCAGACTGGACACTTGATGAGGCTGGCCAAATCCAGCTCGCGCCGCCGGGAGAACGAGAAGAATCAGCATCGGACTGGGTCCGGTTCAGCCCCGCCTTTGTGACGCTTAAACCCGGCGAATCCGAACAGATTGTTGTCGATATGGCCGCGCCGATACGTACAGATCGCGAAGGCGACTTCCGGTTTGCGTTGATCGCCTCGACGATTTTGCCGGAATCACGCTCCGGTCAGTCTGGTGTGTGGAAGAAGTACCAGATTGCCAGCCTGTTTTATCTGACAATGGGTGACGCAGAGAGCGCGCCGGAAATCAAGGCGGCAGGGCTGACCACGCGCCCCGATGGGCAACAATCAGTCACGCTGGACCTCGAGAATAATGGTAACGCGCATGCCCGACTGCGCGGCCAGGTCGAGATATCCGGCACATCAGGCGACAAACTCACCATGCCGATCTCCAATCTCGTTGTGTTGCATGAGGGCAAGCGAACCTATTCCCTACCCGTGAGCGGAGCTCTTCCGGCGAACCCTGACGTAAAAGTCACGCTCGAGAATATCTTCGCGCCGCAGAGTTCGAACGGGACATTGGCCCTGCCCGCCTTCAAGGGACCGCTGGTCCTTAGACAAGCCGCAGTGGATCCGATGCTGGACGATGAAGCCGCCACGCCCTCGTCGCTCGAATAGGCCGCAATGATAGCCCTGCGCATCTTCATACTAACACTGGCTGGCCTCGCACTAGCCGGCGGAGCGCAGGCAACCTGGATTGATGACGATCCGGTCTGCCAGAATTTTGGCTGTGTTGTTGTGCATGACGGAACCAATGCGCAAGTCTATGACGCTGTCGATAGCCTGACTGGGCGGCGGCTTGGGTCGGGAGAGCAACTTATCCTGAGAGCCACCAATCCGGTGATTGGCTCAGACTATGTCGCGCCGGTGGTAACTGGGACGCAAACGTCCACACTGATCAGCGCGCCGATGCAGGATCAAGGCATTCGGCTGGGCATTGATCGCAACCGCGATGGGGTTGCTGATTTCGGGCCGGACGACACCAATGGGTCAGGGTTTCTGGATGCGGGCGACAGTTTCCAGGAGTTTGATATTACCGGAAATGAAGAACTGGTGGGCAGCTCAACCTCCTACCAGCGCAGCTTCTATATGACCTCGACCGTTGGGTTTCACATAACCGCAGAAGCAATTGCCAATCTGTCAGGTGCGCCAGACTATTTACAGTCCGACCCACGCAGCATCGGCTTTACCCATCGCATCCAGCGTGCGGGCAACGACAATGGCTTCAGATTTGGAAGACGGGCACAAAAAGGCAATCAGTATAGAACGCTCACGCCCGTCTCCACCATTGCGGACTTGATCGGTCAGCCTGTCCCGATTCTCGATGCTCGCCGGGAAATCGCAAAGGGAAACGCATCCACCCTTGCCGAACAATCAGTGCGTTTTGACTATGTCTATGACTTTGCTGGCTATGATATGGCGCTGGGCAGCGGTGAGCTGAGCTTCGATCTCGAATTCAACTTTCAGATGCGATAGCCGAGGCCTTCGAGCAAGCTAACAGTGTCGTAAAGCGGCAAGCCGACTATACCTGAATAACTACCGGCAATTGATTTCACGAACGCCCCTGCCCGGCCCTGAATGCCGTAGCCGCCAGCCTTCCCAAGCCCTTCACCGCAAGCCACATAGGATTCTATTTCCTGATCTGTCAGACGCTTGAGAATGACACGCGTATCATTCAGCCTCTCTCCCATCCGGCCATCAGGCCCAATAAGGCAGAGCGACGTCATGACATGATGTGAACGGCCCGCCATCAGGGCAAGGCAGTCACGCACTTCGGCGTCAGTTTCGGCTTTGGGTAGAATACGCCGCCCGACAGAGACCACCGTGTCACCCGACAATGTAAATTGGCCTGGTTTATGGACGGCCTCACATTTCAGGCGTGCAATCCGCTTGGCATACGGGCGCGGCAATTCCTGCCGGAGCGGCGCCTCATCAATATCGGCAGGCATGATTTGACTTGGGGTGATGCCGATTTGCGCCAGTAATTGCTGACGCCGGGGGCTGGCACTGGCCAGAACGAGAGGCACCTTGGCACTCACAGGCCTTTACAGGGTGCACTCGTCGTCGACACAGTCGCGCCGCCAGCGCGAATGCTTGCACGCGCAAAACACACCGAGCCGCCCACCTTTATCACTTCAGGATCAATCTCCAGCCACTGCCCGAGTTTTCCAGTATCCATAAAGTCGGTGCTGAGGGAGATCGTCACCAGTCCGCTGCTGACATCCCGGCCAGCCGCTTGCAGGCGCAACGCGCATGACAGCCCCATGGCATTGTCGGCAAGAGCTGCAATCAAGCCGCCATGCACAAGGTTGCGCGAATTGCAGTGCGCCTCAGACAGAACAAGGCCCATCTGCAAGCGATCGTCGAGTTTTCTGGAATAGAGTGGTTCCCAGGGATCGGTCAGGCCGGAGCGGCGAAAATGACGCTCGAAGCCTGCGGGAATGGCGGTTTCGCTCACCCCTGCGGAATCCTATTTGAAGCGGTAGGTGATGCGACCCTTGGTCAGGTCGTATGGGGTCATCTCGACGAGAACCTTGTCCCCGGTGAGAATACGAATGCGATTCTTGCGCATTTTACCGGCGGTGTAGCCGATAATCTCGTGATCGTTTTCAAGCTTCACTCGAAACGTCGCATTCGGTAGCAGTTCAACAATAGTGCCGTTGAACTCGATGATTTCTTCTTTTGACATCCTGTCTCCATAATAACCGGCGCAAAGTGCCGCGCCAGCTCAGATATGGGGTGCTTCGTAGCTCTCGTCACCCCCGGGGGCAAGAGATGAGTTCAGCCAGCCGCACGGACCTGTCCAGCGTGCAGCGCGCAGATCAGTGTGAACAGACGACGAGACGTGTCGAAATCAACGGCAACCTTGCCCTCCAGGCGTTCTGTGAGGAGATCTGACGCCTCGTTGTGGATGCCGCGGCGGGCCATGTCGATGGCCTCGATCTGATGCGGCGTCGATGACCGGATCGCATCGTAGTAACTCTCACAAATCATGAAATAGTCTTTGATCAGTCCCCGGAATGGCGACAGGGACAGAAGAAAAGCATGCACTGGATCACCGTCCTCGCGGCGAATGTCGAAGACCAGTTTGCGCTCCTTCAACGAGAGATGGAGCATGTATGGACCGACATCATGATCGGTCACGGTAAATGTGTTCTGCTCGATCAGGTCGAAGATGGCGACGCGGCGCTCGTGCTCGGCGTCCGGACCTGATGCCGCCAAGGTATCGTCGTCAATCTCGATTGCGATCAGGCGATTGTCAGCCATCATCTCCATCCCGGTTGGTCCGAATGGAGACAGACCGAGCGTGCGCTGGCAACCCCTCAGCTTCGGCGAGACGCAAGGCAGCTGGCGCGAGCGCCGCAAATCCTTCCGGTCCTGCACGCTGTATGCTCATCCGTTTCAGGAAGTCATAAAGCCCCAAGCCTGAACTGAAGCGTGCCGCACGGCTGGTCGGCAGGACGTGATTTGAGCCGGTGACATAGTCGCCCAGCGCCTCTGGCGTATGATGGCCAAGGAATACCGCGCCAGCGTGCTTGATTTTCGGCAAAAGATCATCTGGCGCTTCAATTGCGAGCTCAAGGTGTTCGGCTGCGATTTGGTTGGCGATATCCGCCGCATGATTAAGGTCGCGGCAGATAATAATTGCACCGTGATTGTCCCAGGCGACACGCGCTCTGGCGCCAGTTCGCAAAGATTTGAGCTGGTTTTCCACAGCCTTATCCACAGCCTCTGCCAGGTTTTCATCCGCCGTGATCAGGATCGATTGCGAGGTTTCATCATGCTCGGACTGGCTGAGCAGGTCGGCTGCGACCCAGTCCGAATTGGCCGACCGATCCGCAATCACCAGGATTTCCGATGGGCCGGCAATCGTATCAATACCAACCCTGCCAAAGACCTGGCGCTTGGCTTCAGCAACATAGGCGTTGCCCGGTCCCACAATCTTGTCGACGGGGACGAGGCGCCCCGCCCCATAAGCCAGGGCGGCGACAGCTTGCGCCCCGCCAATTGGGTAGAATTCATCTATGCCTGCGGTAAGCGCCGCATATGCAACTGCAGGGGCCAACCGCCCGCGCGGTGCAGGTGCCGTCATGACGATGCGCTCCACACCAGCAATCTTGGCCGGGATCGTATTCATCAGGACCGAGCTTGGATACGAGGCAAGGCCCCCTGGCACATAGACACCAACGCTATCAAGCGGCGTCCAGCGCCAGCCCAGTTCAACGCCCGCATCATCAGTAAACCGCTTGTCAGCCGGGCGCTGTTTTTCATGATAGGTCGCAATACGCGCCGCTGCGAAATCAATCGCCTTACGCAAATCAGCCGGGCATTCCCTGGCCAGAACGTGCAGATCAACATTGTCCGACTGCAGCTTGGTCGGATCGATGGTCAGCTGGTCAAACTTCGCCGTGTACTCGGCAACGGCTTGCCCGCCCTGCTCACGCACAGCGTTTATGACCTCCTTGACGACAGTCTCGACGTCTTCGGGCGCGCCGCGCGGCTCATCCAGAAATGCCGCGAACGTCTCCGCAAAAACTCCCAAGCGCGCATCAAATAGACGCGCCATTATCGCCGCCTCTTATCGTGGTCAGGCGCATGCTTTGTGCCCCAGACATAATCGCTATCAAGCAAGGTCACATCAATGGCCTCGGCTTGTATGGAAATCTCGCCATCCCCTGCGAACATCAAGGTCAGTTTGCCGCCCGGAGGCTCATCGTCTGGCACGAAGGACAGACTGAGTAGGGAAAAAACCATATCCGGATCGGCCTTGGTGACCGCCCGGGTTTTGACAGAGAGCACACCATCAATAGCCAGGATCGCCCTAACACGCGCGCGCTCCTTGCCATCCTCCCAGCGATAGCGGTTCAGTTCGAGCGTGAAGCGCCGCCTGCGGCCATCATATTTCAGGTTTTCGGCTTTCAGAACGCTATCCTGCAAAGCCGCAGAGATAACCTCCAGGTCAGAGATGTCTTCCGCAATGAGTCGTAAGGGTGCCATCCCAGCCATATGTGTCATTTACCCCTGTGAGCCTAGTCACTATCCGCCAAACGCTCGATACTGGCCCCGCAGCCGCTCAATTTCTCTTCAAGGCGTTCAAACCCGCGATCAAGATGATAGATACGGTTCACTGAGGTTTCACCCTCGGCAACAAGGCCAGCAATGACCAGTGATACCGACGCGCGCAAATCGGTTGCCATTACCGGCGCACCGCGAAGCTGCGAAACGCCGTTTACGATCGCCTCCTTGCCGCGCACCTGAATATTCGCGCCCAATCTGGAAAGCTCCGGCGCGTGCATGAAGCGATTTTCGAATATGTTCTCGCGGATCACAGACGTCCCCTGCGCAATCGACATCAGGGCCATGAACTGCGCCTGGAGATCGGTCGGGAAACCAGGATGAGGCGATGTATCGATATTGATCGCATTGAGCACCGATCCATTTCGCTGGATGCGTATCGTGGCGTCAGCCTCGTTGCCTCGACCGTGACACCTGCCCGCTGCAGTGCATCAATCATCGCACCCAGCGCCGCAACCGGTGCTCGCTGCAATGTGACGTCACCACCTGCTGCCGCTGCCGCCATGGCAAATGTACCCGCTTCGATACGGTCAGCCATGACGCTGTGACTGGTCCCGCCGAGCGTGTCGACACCCTCGATCATGATTGTGGATGTTCCGGCGCCTGAGATCTTTGCGCCCATTTTATTCAGACAATCGGCGAGATCGGCGATTTCAGGTTCTCGAGCGGCATTTTCGAGCACGGTCTCGCCCTTTGCCAGCGTGGCCGCCAGCATGGCGTGCTCAGTTGCGCCGACCGAGACAAAGGGAAAGACGACTTTTGCGCCTTTCAAGCCATGGATCGCTGCGGCTTTAACATAGCCTTCCTCGACCAACAGGTCCGCACCCATGGATTTCAGAGCTTGCAGATGCAGATCAACAGGACGGGCACCAATAGCGCAGCCACCTGGCAGGGAAACAGTCGCATGCCCTTCTCGTGCCAGCATCGGGCCTAGCACATTGAAGCTCGCCCGCATTTTGCGCACCTGCTCATATGGCGCGATGGTGGAGGTCAAAGTTTCAGCATTCAAGCGACACTCTGAGTGCCCCTTGGGCCAATAGACCTCAACTCCGAGCGATGCCAGGAGCTGCGACAGGAAGCGCGTGTCCGCCAGGTTCGGCATATTAGTCAGCGTCAGTGGCTCACGCGTCAAGAGACATGCCGCCATCAGCTTCAGCGCCGAGTTCTTGGCACCGGAAATCTCGATTGTTCCATTCAGCGGCTTGCCGCCGATTATTTTAAGTCTGTCCATGGTGCAGAGCTATAGCGTCAGTCGCGGCAATCGGAAGGCTCAATTGTGGTGATCACCTGACAATTATGCGCCAGACGGGGGCGCCCTGATCCCCCGGGCGCCTTGCACATTGCCTCATCAAGCTTGAGGAGGCTTGCTTTCATATTGTTTTTCGATATGGTTCGGCATGTTTCATCAACCAACAGACCCGATTCGCAGATATGATCTTGAACCCGGCGACATGATCGCCGTCCGGTTTGGCGCCGTCATGTCACACTATGGCGTCGTCACCTCACGCGGCACCGTGCTGACCAATTCCAGAGTAAATGGCGGTGTTACCGAGCAGTCAATTGACGTTTTCGCAAAGGGACGTCCGCTACGACTTTGTCAACGCGTGGACAGCCTCGAGGCCGTGGCTGTCGAGACCCGTGCGCGGCGGGCTATTGGATCGGAGTATAACCTCCTGGGGTCAAATTGCAGCCAGTATGCCCGCTGGACCCATCGCCGGAAGCCAAGCATGCTCCAACGCGCCGCCGGCACAGCGATGGCCGTACGGGACATGTTTTCAAGGCGGGTGTGATAATCAGGCCACTCGCGGGGCATTTCTGATCCAAAATCGGCAGCACGGCGATCAAAGAGCTTCTGAAAATCGACTTCGATGGGTTTCAGCGATTAGACTGGCCTTGGACCCCAGCCTATAAACCGCAATCGAGGCCCCGGTTTTATCACGTTTGACGAGCTGTTTGCACACCAGACGCGCCCTCTCCTTCAATGCACCGCATACGTCGTATTTGTCATAGAAGCGCAAAAAATCCGTCAAAAAACCATTGTGAATATGTCATCGAGGTGTCGTGCACTCACGTCATCAGCCCGCCATCCAAATGGAGGGGTTTACATGTCTCGTCTTTTCACCAGTACGGCACTCGCAACACTCATGATTACGGCGGTAACGCCGTTTGCCGCAGCACAGGTCCTGACCGGCAAAGTCACTGATACAACAGGTGAAGCGCCATTGCAGGGCGCGATAGTTTCGATCGATGGCGTCAATCGATCAGCCAGTACAGACCGATTTGGCGAGTATCGAATCACAAACCTTGAGCCGGGAGACTACTCCGTGACCGTCTCTTATATCGGAACCGGGGATGTCAGCCGAACAGTTTCGGTTCCGGCAACCGGAGCGACCCTGGATTTCGCGATTGGTCGCGATGTCCGATATCTCGATAACATTCTGGTCGTCGGATCCGCAGCGGCTCAGGCCGGCGCTATCAACCAGCAACGCGCGTCTGACAGCATCATCTCTGTCATCGACTCAGATGGTCTTGGGAACTTTCCGGACACAACTGTGGCTGATTCGCTCGCTCGTGTGCCAGGTCTGTCGATCGTAACCGACCAGGGTGAAGGCCGCTACGTTTCGATCCGCGGGATCAGTACCGATCTTGTCGCAGCCTCGATCAATGGCGTACGCACACCGTCACCGGAAGATCGCCGCGGTGTTCTGCTTGACGGTGTCCCATCTGACCTTCTTGATGGTATCGAAGTTCAAAAATCTCTGACCCCGGATGTCGATGCCGACAGCCTCGGCGGGATCATCAATCTGAAAACAATCTCTGCATTTGATCGAGACGGACAATTTATCCGCGCCAAAGTCGAAGGCCAGTGGAATGAAATCACTGAAGAGATCTCGCCAAAAGCCACACTGACCTACTCGAACGTCTTCAATGATACGTTCGGTGTTGCTGTCTCATTGAACTATCAGGACCTGCGCATCGAAGCGCATAATAACGAGATTGGTGAGTTTGGCTTTGAGAATGGCATTGCGTTTGCCAACGATGATTATGAGCATCGCTGGTATGACCTGACCCGTGAGCGCATCGGTCTGGTGGCAAACTTTGATTGGCGTGTGAACGAAAATACGGATCTCTATCTGCGCACACTCATCAACGAGTACAAGGATGACGAGGTTCGCAACAAGTTCGAGATCAAGGATTTGGGCGATGCCGTTGAAGACGAGATCACAGGGCTTGGCAGCTTGACACCGGCCAGCGTCACAGCCCCACTTCGGGAAGTGGATGCAGAAGTTCGTGTTCGTGAGGAAACCCGTTCGATCCAGACCCTGGCGCTCGGCGGCAGCACCGATTGGGAAGAGTGGAGCTTCGATTATGAGGTGTCTTATGCCTATGCCGACGAAGCCGACGACAATAATCACGATGTTGCGTTCCGCTTCGAAAACGTTGACGAAGACGCCAATGAAGACGAATTCTACGTTTTCCCAGGCTTGATCACGCTCGACTATTCAAACCCTGAAACGCCAGTTCTGTCTGGTGATCAGGCCATTCTGGACGAACTCTACAACACATCAAACTATGATCTGGACGCCTTTGAGCGCGAGTTTTCTGTCAATGAGGACACCGAGTTTGGTGCCAAGTTCGACGTCTCGAAAGAGAGCCTTATCGGTGATACAACGGTGACCTGGAAGGCCGGTATCAAACTGCGGGATCGCGAAAAGA
>CAYGKE010000043.1:0-22871 GCA_964350465.1 uncultured Hyphomonas sp. | reverse complement strand
TCGCCGGAAAACGGAATCCCTTCCGATTCACTCAATGCCTGAACCGCTCTAGGCTTAGCTGTCCCTCTGTTGAAGGTGATTGCTGAGCAAACCGTTTGCCTGTCAGTCGCTGCCTTTGCGATATTAGTGAAGACAGTATGTGTTCGTGCGCTTCGAATAACCCTTTATGGTCATCCATGAAGCAGTCGACATTTTTTGACGCGGCTTCGGCAACTTCTTTTCGGTACCCGACGCTCATTTCTGTGGAAAGATGGATCACATTGTTTCGTGGCACCTAAACCTCCTGCACAAAAGTGCTGATCACTTTCTTCAGGCCAACCTTTTCGAAGTTCACCTTCAGCTTGGTGCCATTGGCGTCGAGGACCTGACCATAACCGAACTTCTCATGATGCACGCGCTGGCCGATCTTGAAGCTTGAGTGCCCGCTCTCGCTCGCCAGCAAAGTCGCCTTGCCGTCAATCACTGGCCCGGCCGTGTACTTGCCGGCATTCTCTTTTAGTCGTTTCCAGCCCGGCGAGGTGTAAGAACTGCGCTCACCGAGGTCCTCAACCGTGCCGACAAAACCGTCCTCGCCGCCGGGAATGGTCGAATAGCCGGTCTCGCTTTCGGCCTCGACATGGTCGTGCGGCAGCTCGTCAACAAAGCGTGACGGCAGGACCGATTGCCAGCGCCCGAAAATCTGGCGGTTGGCGACGAAGGAAATCCGTGCCGCCTCGCGTGCGCGCGTGATACCGACATAGGCCAGCCTGCGTTCTTCCTCGAGCCCTTTCATGCCGCTCTCATCCAGGCTGCGCTTGGACGGGAACACTTCCTCTTCCCAACCCGGCAGGAAGACCAGCGGCCATTCCAGCCCCTTGGCACCGTGCAGTGTCATGATCTGCACTTCGTCGCCCGTGCCCTGATTGGCGGTCTCCATGACCAGCTCAACATGTTCGAGGAAACCGGTCAGGTTATCGAACTCGCCCATCGCATTGATCAGCTCTTTCAGGTTGTCGAGCCTTGTCTGCGCCTGAGGCGAGCGATCCTTTTGCAGCATGTCGGTATAGCCGCTCTCATCAAGGATGATCTGGGCCAGTTCGGTATGCGGCGTGCCATTATGATGCTTGTCCCGCCAGAGATTGATCTGGTCGACAAATTGCGTGAGCCCGCGTTTGCCGGGGCCTTTGATCTCATCGGTTTGCAGCACCATCGGGGTCAGCGTGAACAGGCTGCGGCCATCATCGCGGGCATAGCGCTGCAGCTTCTGCAAGCTCGTATTGCCGACGCCGCGCTTGGGCTGATTGACCACGCGCTCGAAGGCGAGGTCGTCATCGGTCGAGCGGATCAGGCGCAGATAGGCCATCGCGTCGCGGATTTCGGCGCGCTCGAAAAAGCGCGGCCCGCCAATGACACGGTAGGGGATGCCAAGCAGGATGAGCCGCTCCTCGAACAGCCGCATCTGCCACGAGGCGCGGACCAGAATGGCGCAGTCCTCATACGACCCGCCCTTGCCAGACCAGGCCTCGATATCGTCGCAGATCAGGCGGGCTTCCGCCTCACCATCCCAAAGCCCACGGACCTTTACGCGTTCAGCGTCCGGGTCATCGGCCCGTTCATCACCCACGAACAATGTCTTGCCGAGCCGGCCCTTATTGTGGGCGATAACGGACGAGGCCGCCGCCAGAATGTGTTTGGTTGAGCGATAATTGCGCTCGAGCCGCACGGTCTTGGCACCGGGAAAGTCTTTCTCAAAGCGCAGGATATTATCGACTTCGGCGCCGCGCCAGCCATAGATCGACTGGTCGTCATCGCCGACACAGCAGATGTTGGAATTACCTTGGGCCAGCAGGCGCAACCAAAGATACTGCGCGACATTGGTATCCTGATACTCATCGACGAGGATATATTTGAACTTGCGATGGAACTCCGCCAGCAGGTCCGGGTTCTGTTGGAACAAGGTGATATTGTGGATCAGCAGATCACCGAAATCGCAGGCATTCAGAACTTTCAGCCGGGCCTGATAAAGCTCATAGCATTTGATCCCCTTGCCATCGGCGAACTGATAGGCCTCATCAGCAGGCACCTTGCCGGGCAGTAGCGCCCGGTTCTTCCAGCCATCAATCAGGCTGGCCAGGAAGCGCGGCGCCCAGCGTTTCGGATCGATATTCTCAAACTCGATAATCTGTTTGCAGAGGCGGATCTGATCGTCCGTATCCAAAATGGTGAAACTGGATTTCAGGCCAACCAGTTCGGCATGCTTGCGCAGGATCTGCGCCGAGATGGAGTGAAATGTGCCAAGCCAGCGCAGGCCCTCGCCGGCCTCACCGGTCAGTTTCAGCGCCCGTTCGCGCATTTCCCGCGCCGCCTTGTTGGTAAAGGTCACGGTCAGGGTCTGGCTTGGATAGGCAAGTCCCGAGGCGATAATGTGCGCGAGCCTTGTCGTCAGCACCCGCGTCTTGCCCGTGCCCGCGCCCGCCAGCACCAGAAGCGGGCCTTCGGTGTGCAGCACGGCTTCGCGCTGCTCCGGGTTCAGGCCGTCCAGATAGGCAGCCTCACCGCCGGGTACGGGCGCACGCGTGGCGGCCATCTCACTGATGCTTGGCTTGCGAATCGGCTCTGTCATCCGGGGAATATAGGCGATTGCGCCAAATATAGCAGGCTGAAGCGCACCGTTTTACAGATTTACCTGGATGTATGGCTTGACGAGTAATCTACCTATCACTAGGTAGGGCGCATGGACACGAGAACAGCTCTTCTGGATTGTGCCGAAACGGCCTGCCGCAATCGCGGCTATGACGGCTTCAGTTATGCTGACCTTTCCAGGACTGTGGGAATCCGCAAGGCGAGTATTCATCACCATTTTCCGACCAAGGCGGATCTCGCGCTCGCGGTGATTGAACGCTACAGCGAAACATTCTTTGCCGCCCTAGACGATATCGAGAACAAGAATCAAACGGCGGCGGCTCAATTGCGCGCCTATCATCAGATTTACCGCGATGCGCTGGTTGGCGGCGAGCAGCTCTGCCTCTGCGCCGCATTCAGTGCCGGGCGCGACAGTCTTGCGCCGCCGGTTCTTGAACGGCTGAACCGGTTCAACAAAAAAAGCGTGACCTGGCTCACCGCTGTGTTTGAGCGCGCGGCCAAGGATGACACGGTGGACAGGCTAGCCTCACCAGATGCAGAGGCGCGGGCTTGCCTCGCCCTTATGGTCGGGGCGCAACTCGTTGCCCGTGCGGCGGTGAATGACGCGCTGTTCGATCAGGCGACACAGGCCTTTCTGGATCGTCTCATGGCTGGCCGGAACTGAAAGGAAACGCAGATGCGGATCAATGCAGATTTCTCGCAGCGCGCTGTGTCTCGGCCCGAAGACCGTGACTGGGTGGCCTCGCCTATGGCTGGGGTCGAGCGCCAGATGCTGGACCGGATCGGCGAGGAGGTGGCGCGCGCGACCTCGATCGTTCGCTATGCGCCAGATTCGTATTTCAGTGAGCACACACATGGCGGCGGTGAGGAATTCATCGTCCTGGAGGGTGTTTTCTCGGATGAACATGGTGACTATCCGCCCGGCACTTATGTGCGAAACCCGATCGGCTCAAAGCATACGCCGCACAGCAAGGACGGCTGCACGATCTTTGTGAAATTGCACCAGTTTGCAGCCGACGACACCGCGCAGAAGGTCATCCCCACAGCGGAAGCGCGATTTAGCCCAGGCGTCGTGCCAGGCCTAAGTGTGCTTGGCCTGCATAGTCATGGCACGGAAAGCGCAGCGCTTGTGCGCTGGCAACCGGGAACAAAATTCACCACCCATCGACATTGGGGCGGCGAGGAAATCCTTGTTCTGGAGGGCACGTTTCAGGACGAGCACGGCGACTATCCCGAAGGCAGCTGGCTGCGCAGCCCGCATATGTCCGAGCATACGCCATGGTCTGATGAGGGTTGCCTCATCTATGTCAAAACCGGCCACTTGCCGGCATAGACTTTGTGATCGTTCAGGCGCAAAAGGGCGGCTCGCAAGGCTGTGAGGGCTCACCTGTATGACCGACCGGTTCGCCGCGTTCCGCCACACGGCCTATCAGCGTTATTTCCTGTCGCGATTTTTGACCTCGACAGCCGGACACGTCCTGTCAGTTGCAGTGGCGTGGCAGATCTATGTCGAGACGGGCAACCCGCTTTATCTGGGCTGGATTGGCCTGGTCCAGTTCATGCCAGCGCTGATTCTGGTCCTGGTCACCGGGCTCGTTTCGGACAGGTTTGGCCGGCGCCTGATCATGGGCCTCGCTATCCTGGCCGAGATGGGCTGCGCGTTGGTGATCCTGGCGATGGCGCTCAGCGGAAATTTTGATCCAATTGCCGTCCTTGTTGTGCTGACCGTGTTCGGCATTGCGCGTGCCTTCTTTACCCCGGCGACCAATTCTCTGGTCGTGAACATCGTTCCGCGCGAGGATTTTCCGAATGCGGTGAGCTGGAATGCCTCGTCCTGGACGCTCGCCTCAATCATCGGTCCGGCGGTTGGCGGCATGATAAGCGCTGTTTCGCTGCCGGTCGCCTATCTCGCTGCGGCGGTCGTATTTGGCCTGACAGCCCTGCTGATCTTTTCGATCCCCAAGCCGGAACAGGCGCGTGCGGCCACTGGCACCTCATGGACGACGCTGCTCGGCGGTTTCCGATACATCTGGAAAGAGAAGATGGTGCTGGGGGCCATCTCACTTGATCTCTTCGCAGTGCTGCTCGGCGGCGCAGTTGCCCTGCTACCGGTTTATGCCAAGGATGTGCTGCAGATTGGCGAGGCAGGCTATGGCTGGCTGCGCGCCGCGCCCGGCATTGGCGCGATGCTGATGGTGGGTGTGATTACCTCGATCGAGATCAGGCGCAATGCAGGTGCGATCCTGTTTATCTGTGTCGCGCTGTTTGGTCTGTGCACGGTGATCTTTGGCTATTCGACGATTGCCTGGGTGTCGATCCTTGCTCTTGTCGGGGTTGGCGCTTTCGACATGATCTCGGTCTATGTCCGTGAGACTCTATTGCAGCTCTGGACGCCGGATGACGTGCGCGGACGGGTCAATGCCGTCAACGCGATCTTTGTTGGCGCCTCGAACCAGTTAGGCGAGGCCCGCGCAGGTTTCATGGCTGCAAAATGGGGCGCGATCTTTACGGTTGTTGCCGGTGGCTATGCTGCGATCGGAATAGCCGGCTTGTGGGCGGTCCTGTTTCCCAGGCTGCGTCAGGCGCAGTCGCTCGAAGACGGCCTCTGAAGCGCGGGCGCTGATCTGACCGCTCGACTTTAAGCGTGCCGCCCTTATCTCCTATGGGTAGCCAGGGAGCCGTCATGGCCGACACACAAGACCCCGAACGCAACCGCCTTTCCGCGCGGCTTGGCCGGACCGCCAAGGTCGGTGCCAATCTCACCGGGACCGGGATCAGCTTTGCGGCCAACTCGCTGTTTGGCGGCGACAAGGGCGACGAGCGGATCGCAAAATCGCTGGCCGCCGCGCTCGGCAAGTCCAAAGGCCCACTGATGAAAGTTGCGCAAATGGTCTCAACCATTCCCGACTTCCTGCCAGCCGAATATGCAGACCAGCTGAGCCAGTTGCAGGCGCATGCCCCGGCCATGGGGTGGCCGTTTGTGCGTCGCCGGATGCGCGCCGAGCTGGGCCCTGACTGGCAGAGCAAATTTGACACCTTTGGCAAGGAGGCCGCGCATGCCGCGTCCCTGGGCCAGGTTCACCGCGCCGCCCTGCCAGACGGACGCGAGGTCGCCTGCAAGCTGCAATATCCCGACATGTCGTCGGCGGTCGAGAGCGATATCGGCCAGCTGAAAACCTTGCTCGGCCTGTTCAAGCGCCTCGATGGCTCGATTGACCCGGCTGAAATGGTCGAGGAAATCACTGACCGCCTGCGCGAAGAGCTCGATTATCACCGCGAGGCGAAACATATGGCGCTGTATGGCCATATCCTTGAAGGCAAGGATTTTGTCACCGTGCCACAACCGATAGCGGACCTCAGTACGGATCGTTTGCTGACCATGAACTGGCTCAGCGGCGACAAATTGACGGAGTTCGAGAGCGCACCGCCAGAGGTGCGAAACCAGCTCGCGGCAAATCTCTACCAGACCTGGTGGTACCCGTTTACGCATTATGCCGTGATCCATGGCGATCCGCATCTTGGCAATTATCAGGTCACGGGCGGCGGCACCGGGGTCAACCTGCTCGACTTTGGCTGTATCCGCATCTTCCCGCCGGTCTTTGTCGGCGGTGTCGTCGATCTTTACCGCGCGCTCTCGGCAAATGATTTTGACGGCACCTTCGCCGCCTATGAGAAATGGGGCTTCAAGGGCCTCAACCGCGAACTGGTCGAGGTGCTGAACATCTGGGCGCGCTTCATCTATGGCCCGATCCTGTCAGACCGGGTGCGCACCGTCGCTGACGGCGTGGCACCGGGCGAATATGGCCGCAAGGAGGCCTTCGCCGTGCGCAAGCTGCTCAAGGAAAAGGGCCCGGTCACCATCCCGCGCGAGTTTGTGTTCATGGACCGCGCCGCCATCGGCCTTGGCGCCGCCTATCTCCGCCTCGGCGCCGAGCTTAATTACCATGCCCTGTTTGAAGACAGTATTGCCGGCTTTGACGAAGCGCTCGTGGCAACAAAGCAGCGTGAAGCGCTTGCCGTTGCAGGGCTCTAGTGTCCGTTTTCGGAGTCGGAGGGGACATTGGCGGAGCGACTTAAATCGCCCAAAAACGGCCGCCCACAATGTCTGCGTTTATCGGAAGTGGACATTTACATACTGGCATATCCATCTCGCTTGGTGCTAACTCAAAGGCATGAAGCCGAAGACGATTTTTCGAACTGCTGGCGCAAGCGCCGCATGGGCGACCTTGGTTGCGAAATACATCGTTGAGGCCACCAGTGGAGAACATGCTGATCAATTCGCTGCCTTGCTCGACTATTTGAGCTATTTTACGCACTTGAGCGTGTTCTTGGTGGCCCTTGCTTTTTCAGCGGTGCTTCTGAGGTCAGAAAACGGGCTGCGAAAATTCTTCGAAAAACCTGCGACCCGTGCCGCTATCGCCCTATACATTATCGTTGTCGCGGTCGTTCACCACCTCTTGTTAGCAGACTTGCAGGTGCGCGTAGGTTGGTCTGCAGCAACCAACACAATGTTGCATACCGTAATACCCGTTCTGTACGTGATCGATTGGCTCGTTTATGCGCCCAAGCGTCGAATGACGTATAGAGCAATCCCGTTTTGGCTGATTTATCCTGCAGCGTACGGCGTCTGGGCGGTTGGAACGGGGTACATCGCGGGGGCTTATCCCTATCCTTTTCTGGATATGAACAAGTTAGGATTTTCGGGAGTTGGGATCAGTATGGTTGGTTTCGTGGCGTTGTTTTCGATTGGCGCAGCACTCTTCATCGCAATAGGAAAAACCCTTCCGCAGCCGGTCGCAGAAATGCACTCCAACACACGTGTGGAGCGGCGATAATGACAAATAAGCGCGCGCGCCAAATCCGGTGCCAATCGGATATGGTGTTAGATTGGCGAGAATTGATCATGATAGAAGCCTTCCTATGATCGAGCTTGCGACCAGCTCTACACAGCGGTATCCGCCGCGCCATTACCCAACGAGTGCAGCGAAGATCGCTGATCTCGTCGTGCACGTTGTAGGGCTGACGTTGGCAATTGCAGGAGGCGGAGTGATGCTGGGCTTCGCAATTGCCACAGGGCGAGGTGGACTTATCGCCGCCATCTCCGTTTATGCCGTAGGCGTTATAGCGATGCTCGGGTTTTCGACCGCCTACAACTTTGCTCCAGCACAAAAACGACCAGGGCGAAACAAGTTCGATCATATTGGTATATTCACAATGATCGGCGCTTCTTACACGCCGTTTACAACTCAAAGCCTCACGGGCGCGTGGTCCTGGTCGATGACCGGCATTATCTGGGGAATTGTCGGCTTGTGCGTGACTGCAAAACTCTTGGACCTCCAAATGCCACGCAAGTTCTGGATAGCGATGTACATCGCGGTTGGCTGGATCGTTGTAGTTGCGTTGCTACCTTTGACTGCTGCGGTGCACTGGGTTTCCCTATTATTGCTACTGCTAGGTGGGATCTTCTACACCGCGGGTGTGATATTCTACGTCAACAAATCACTGCATATGGCGAAGGCTGTTTGGCACGGTCATGTGGTTACTGCTGCGGCTATGCACTGGGCCGCAATACTGCTCGGTGTGGTTCTCGCGCCCATTCAGCAGTAAAGTTCCGTTCCGCGCGGATCATCCAATTGAGCACGTCAGTATCCTGCAATTTGTGCTCTTAGGCGGCATGGAATGCACGCTAGAATCTCCTTTTCGCCGAAAGCGGAGAATATCTGAGCGGCTTAAACTCGCCCCAAGTAAGACGCTCATCTAATATCCGCGCCTAACCCAAACCAGATACCACGTCGCCTTTACCATATGTATCCTCAACCCGGCCCCGGCTTGATCTGCGATCCTGCAAGGAAACAGGCGATTTTATCCCACGCCTTATCCCCGCGCCTATACTGCGCCGCTATGGAAATTCGCTTCAGCCCTCGCCACTACGCCTATGTCCACCCGCTGCTCTGGCCGGTGGTGTTTCTGCGCCTGTGGCAACTCTGGTGGTGGACAATGGCGAGCGGGCGCGAGGTGATTTATGAAGTCCTTTGCGACGGTCATGTTGCCGTGCACCTGATCGGCGATGACCCGGCTGACCTGCGCGCCTGGATGGTGCGGCAAGCGCAGGTCCCGAAGCGGCATCTTGATTATATGGACAATGCTGATGGCGCACTGGACGCGTCACCGGTCGCGGTTTTTGTCGGCCGCGCGATGCAGCGCTATGGCTGTTTCATACGCTGGGTCTGTGGCCTGATGGTTGCCCGCTGCCAGCCCGCGATCTGTGATAGCGGCTAGCGCCGCCGCACATTCCTGAAATTCAGCTCCCAACGCGTCGGCGCCCGCCTTCGCGAATACACGTGCTGCCTAGCCCGAATCGCTGCGCCGCCCTAGACTGGCCGAATGCCAGACAGCGCTCCTCTTCCGACCCGGCCTGTCATCCGCCAATTGCCGCCGGATGCCGTCAATCGCATCGCGGCTGGCGAAGTGGTGGAGCGGCCAGCTGCGGCGGTCAAGGAACTGGTCGAAAACGCCCTTGATGCGGGTGCGCGCAGCATTGCTGTGACGATCGAAGGCGGCGGCCTGAAACGGATCATCATCGAGGATGATGGCTGCGGTATGAGCAGCGATGACATGCTGCTGGCGCTTGAGCGGCACGCGACCTCAAAGCTGCAACCCGGCCCTGATGGCCGCATCGATCTGCTGAATATTCACACGATGGGATTTCGCGGTGAGGCACTGCCCTCAATCGCCAGTGTCAGCCGGATGACGCTGACCTCAAGGGCCGAAGGCGAAGAGCCTTGCGAGCTTTATGTCGAGGCCGGCAGAATAGAGGGGCCCAAACCCGCTGCCTTTTCCGGGCGCGGCCTCTCAGGCACACGGATCGAAGTGCGCGATCTGTTCCATGCCACACCGGCGCGGCTGAAATTCATGAAGACCGAACGGTCTGAAACCATGGCTGTGACGGACACTTTGAAACGCCTTGCCATGGCCCGGCCGGATGTCGGCTTCAGCCTGGAGAATAATGGCCGCTCTACCTTTCGTTATGCTGCTTGCGGCGATACGCCGGAGGGGCATCTGGAACGCCTCGGCGCGATTATGGGGCGCGACTTTCGTGAGAACGCCCTGGCGATAGAGGCGGAGCGCGAGGGCGTGCGGCTTTCGGGTTTTGCCGGTCTGCCAACCCTCAATCGCGGTAACGCCCAGATGCAATATCTGTTCGTCAATGGACGCCCTGTGAAGGACCGGATGCTGAACGGTGTGATCCGGGCCGCCTATCAGGATTTCCTGGCCCGCGACAGGCATCCGATGGCGGCGCTATTTGTCGATCTCGATCCGGAATATGTCGATGTAAATGTGCATCCGGCCAAGACCGAAGTGCGGTTTCGTGATGCCCAGAATGTCCGCGGCCTGATCATCGGGGCGCTGCGCCATGCTTTGGCAGCTGCGGGCCACCGCGCCAGCACAACTGTGGCGGGCTATGCGCTGGGCAAGGTCCAGTCCGAACCGGTTCAGGCCGATGTCTTTCGTCGCTCGAGTCTTTGGGCTGAACCCAATCCGCAATCGCCTCGTTCGGTATCGGACCCTGATTATGCCGCGGCCGCTTTCGCTGAGCAGGCGCAGCCAAACTATGATGCAGCGCCGACGGCCCGCATTGAACCGGAAACAGGTGAGGTCACTGACGAGTTTCCTCTCGGCGTGGCGCGGGCGCAGCTGCACGAGACTTATGTCGTCGCGCAAACCGAAGATGGCATTGTCATCGTCGATCAGCACGCCGCGCATGAGCGGCTGGTCTATGAGGATATGAAACGCCAGATGGCAGCAGGCGGGGTCAAGCGTCAGGCGCTGCTGATCCCGGACGTCGTCGAGCTGACCGAGGACGAGGCTAGCCGTGTTCTGGAGCGCGCTGACGAACTCGCTGAGCTCGGCCTTGAGGTCGAGCCATTCGGCAGCGGCGCTATCTGTGTGCGGGCCACACCAAGCCTGTTTGGCGAAATGGATGCATCCGGCCTGATCCGTGACCTCGCTGATGATTTTGCCGAATATGAGGCTGGGCTGGCCTTGAAGGAACGCTTCGAGGAGGTGATGGGCAATATGGCTTGCCGCGGCTCTGTTCGCGCCGGGCGGCGGCTTAACGGTGCAGAGATGAACGCGCTCTTGAGACAGATGGAAGCGACGCCGCATTCGGGCCAGTGCAATCATGGACGGCCGACCTATGTCGAGTTGAAGCTGGCCGATATCGAGCGATTGTTTGGGCGCAGATAGATGCAACGACGCATTGCGTAGTTGGTGTCAACGCTTGACGCCGAGCTGATATTGTAAACAATAAACATTACTTGTGCGAGACCCGTAAAAGATCCTGTCTCAATGCACGATCTAATTTCAGAATAATGAGCCCTAAAAAAGGGCCGGTATTGGGAGGAATGCAGCTTGAGATCGTGGTTTGCAGTAGCGCCTAAAAAGACAGCAGCAGCGTTGGTCGTAGCCTCGCTCGTTGTCGCGGTGTCGTGTCAAACCGCGCAGCCTGTAGATAATCCGGGCACCCAGTTCCAACCAAACTTCATTGCAGGCGACATGTTCCAACTCAGTGGGTCGCGTGAGTTTCCCAATGGGGCCTGGTGCTGGTTTCAGGACCCAAGAGCGATTGTAGATATAGACGCTCCTGGTGGCCCCATATTATTGGTGGCGTCGTTTTCCGGAAGAGATCGGGCCGAATACGGGTTTCGTCCGTGGGGGGATCCTGACGCGACAGAATGGGCCAAGGGCGACAATGATCTGTATTGGATGCGTCTTGGAACTGGCGAGACAGGCCAGGTCAAACTGCATTCAGGCCTCACGCAAGATGATCATAATGTCGGTGCCCTGACCATATTACCGGATGGGCATTATCTTACCGCCTATGCCGATCACGGCTATGAACGCGAAACCTATTTTCGTATTTCGGCGCAGCCACATGATCCGACAGCCTGGCAACCGGTGACGACGTTTACGCACGGCGATACGGTCACCTATAGCAACCTCTACAGCGTTCCGGACGCAGATGGCGGCCAGGTCCTGATGAACCTCAATCGGTCGGTCGATTATGATCCCAATATCATTGTTTCAGAAGACAATGGGACGGTATGGCAATATCGCGGTCTGTTGCTTGGCGGCGAAGGCCGCCCCTATGTACGATACGCGCAAGGTCCTGACCGGGTTCACTTCATAGCTACAGATCAGCACCCCAGAGATTTTGATAACTCCGTTTTTCACGGCTCAACGGACGGGATTGCTGTCTTTGACTCAGCAGGCGAGACGATTGACGCAGACCTTTCCGATGATGCGCCCGCCGAACCGAAGGACTTAACTGAAATACACCAAGGCCGCCCCGACGCTGTCGGCTGGGCTGTCGATCTGGAAGTCGATGCAAACGGCAACCCGTATGGCGTGTTTTCTGTCCAGCGAAATGCTCAGGATCGTGACAACCTGCCGGGCCTCGACCACCGCTACCACTATGCAAGATTTGACGGCACAGAGTGGTCGGTTTCGGAGGTCGCCTATGCCGGATCCAGCCTGTATGAAATAGAGCAGGATTACACAGGTTTGGCCGCACTCGACCCCAATGATCCAGACTATATGGTCATTTCGACCAATGCTGACCCCGATACAGGCAAGCCTTTGATCAGCCGCACCGATGGCCAACGCCACTGGGAACTGTTTGAAGGCCGAACAGTGGACGGTGGTGAAACATGGAGCTGGAGCGCCCTGACGCGCGACTCCGCTGTCGACAATATCCGTCCAATTATTCCAGACTGGGAGGCTGACAAGCGCGTCATTCTTTGGATGCGGGGCGACTATAATTCCTATCACGACTGGAATACCCAGATCGTGGGCATTAAGAACAAACGGAGGGGAATATGAGCGAGTTGAAATTCACACGGCGCTTCATGCTCGGCGGCGCGCTGGTAACGGTGACAGCGCTGCATTTGACTGGCTGTTCGGCGCCCGACACGGGCATTGTGCACTTTGATACAGACGGCCAGTTTTTCACGGCCAGCGAGCTTACCCGTCTCAACGACGTCGCAGAGATCATGATACCGCGCACCGACACGCCCGGCGCTGCTGACGCTGAAGTTGCTGCTGTTGTCGATGGATTGATGCTGACTTGGGCGATTGAACCGACGCGCCAGCAATTCAGGGACATGCTTGCAGCGTTTGACGCCAAAGCGAAGAGCGATTTTGGAAAGGATTATGAGAAGCTTCTGCCAGAGGAGCGGCTGACACTCGTTGAGGCGATCGACACCGCCGCTTTCTCTGAGACACCGCCTGAGAGTGCCGAAGATTATAAGCGGCTCAAAGACCTCGTCTTTCGTGTCTTCTATACATCAGAGGAAGCTAGCGCAGATCACGTGCCAATCCCTGGCGGCTATTACGGCAACCTGACTTTAGAAGAGTATGAAGCCTTGATGGATGAGCGCGCTTATGGCCGATGAGTTTGACGTCATTGTTGTCGGCTCCGGAATAACCGGCGGCTGGGCGGCAAAAGAGTTTTGCGAAAAAGGCTTCAAGACATTGGTTCTGGAGCGTGGCCGTAATCTTGAACACCCTGATCCAGAATATACGGACATGACGGCGCCATGGGATCTGTACAACCGCGCGCTGATGCCTGAGATTTATGATGTCGAAGGGCGATATCGCGACCTGAAAGAGAAATCTTACCCGTACTGGTCTCATGTCTCCCAGTTTTTTGTTGATGAGAAAGAGTATCCCTATTCCACACCGGAAGACCGGCCCTTCATGTGGACCCGCGGCTATCAACTCGGTGGTCGTTCGGTTACCTGGGGGCGGCAGTCCTATAGATGGGGTCCAAAGGATTTTGAGGCCAACGCGAAAGACGGTCATGGCATCGCCTGGCCGATGGGCTATGAAGATCTTGCGCCATGGTACGATCATGTCGAGGCCTTTGCAGGTATCTCTGGCAACAAGGATGGCCTCGACAACTTGCCTGACAGCGACTTCCTGAAGCCCTTTGAGATGAGTTGCGCGGAAGAATTTGTCTCAAACAATCTGAAAGAATCACGCCCTGACCGGCCTATGGTGATTGGGCGGTGCGCGAACCTGTCAGAAGCTCGGCAGGTGCATACTGATCTTGGGCGCGGGGCATGTCAGGCCCGTAACCAGTGCTCCCAAGGATGCTCCTTTGGAGCGTACTTCTGTTCCTTGTCATCGACACTTCCGGCGGCGCGGCGGACCGGAAATCTGACCGTGGTGACAGACGCAATCGTTGCATCGGTGATCCATGATGACGCCACAGGCAAGGCATCGGGTGTCAGGGTCGTCGATCATAATACCAAACAGGAAACAACCTATAATGCGCGTGTTGTCTTCCTGTGCGCATCGGCTCTGGGCTCGGTGCAGATCCTGCTCAATTCCCGCAGCGAAGCGTCACCAAGAGGGATTGCCAATTCGAGCGGCCTTCTTGGCCACTATATCATGGACCATTTCGGCGGTGCCGGCGCGTCTGGGGAAATTCCTGGTTTCGAGGATCGTTATTCCTTCGGGCGGCGACCGACGGGGATCTATGTCCCCAATTTCAGGCACGAGAAAACCGATGATGTCGAGTTTGTACGCGGCTATGGCTATCAAGGATATGGTGCCGATCGACCCCGCAAAAGCCATACCGGTACATCCGCAGGAATCGGTGCAGAAGCCAAGGCGGCAGTTGGCAAGCCACTGCCCTGGAGACTGGGTATCGGCATGTTTGGCGAACTCCTGCCTTACAAGGATAATCAGGCCAGCCTGCACCCGACCCGAACAGACAATTGGGGCATCCCGGTTCTCCACATCGACGCGCACGGCCGCGAGAATGAGCGCAAGATGATGGTTCAGGCCGCGAAAGATGCCGAGGAAATCCTGATCGCTGGCGGCTGTGTCAATGTCAGCAGTTCGCACGTCGATACCGATCAGCATATTCAAGTTGGAACTCGCACACACGAAATGGGCGGCGCCTGTATGAGCGACGACCCGACCAAGGCTGTGCTCAATAAGTGGTGCCAGGCGCATGACGTGCCGAACCTGTTTGTGACCGATGGCGCATGTATGAACTCAGTCGCGACTCAAAATCCATCACTGACCTATATGGCCATGACGGCCCGCGCGGCAGATCATGCATCGCAGCTTATGAAAGAGGGGGTCATCTAGTGAGAACCACGTGTCTGGGATTATTGCTGGCGATAGGTTTGGCGTCATGTGCCACAGTATATGAAGCCCCCGAGGCGGAACCTGATCGCTGGGTGACGCTTTTCGATGGCGACACGCTTGATGGCTGGTTCGTGCATCATGGTGACTTGCCGTTCGAAGTCCGTGACGGCGAAATCGTAGGGGCGACGGCGCTGGACATTCCAAACCGTTATCTGACGACAGTTGAGCAATATGGCGATTTTATTCTGGAGCTCGAGATGAACAACGCGGCAGGAGAGAATTCCGGTGTTCAGTTCCGCTCTGTTACTGACGCGCCATTCTATACCGGACTGACCGGTTATCAGCTCGAAGTCGATCCGTCGGAGCGGGAGTGGACAGGCGGTATCTACTTTGAAGGTGTTGGGACTTGGCAGCATCCGCCCATCAACAACCCTGACTGTGTCGCCGCCTGGCGCAAGGAGGACTGGAACACGCTCCGCATCGAAGCCAGGGGCGAGCAGATGCGGACGTTCGTCAATGGCGCACCCTGCGCCTACCTGTTCGATGAATATTTGCACGAAGGCCATATCGGACTTCAGGTTCACAGTATTGGCTCAAATCCGGATGCTGCAGGCGCTGAAACCCGCTGGCGCAATATCCGGATATTGGAGAGCCCTGAGCCTGAGGATTACACAGCCGACGACCTGATGGCTGACTCCCACAGCCATCTGCTGGATCGGCTTAGCCCGGTAGAGGAGGCTCAAGGCTGGCAACTTGCGGCGTCGCGCATTGAAGATGGTTCAAACTGGCGACTTGAATATGTCCAGAACCCAATCAATGCCGTAGTTTGGACGGTGAATGTCCTTGAGCTCAAGGCAGACGAAGATCCTGCGATCGCCGTGATTCCCATGTCGGAAACCGCCTATCAGATGATTGCAGATCTGCAGATGAAACCCGGAACGTCGGGAGAATTGCTCTACCCTGTCACAGCCATGAGTGATGATGGCGAGCTGGAAACCTGCATCGCGTCCTATCGCATCTTTGATGACCGTTCGCGCGAAAACCGCTCCGATGACGATCAGGATCTGATGGGCGCGCTGACGGGAAAGATTGCGCCGCAAAACCTTTCGGAGCCAGGTCGCCCCAAGCGCGTTCTATATGGTGACGCGTGGCGCCGCATCGGCCTCAACGTTCAGGACGGACAGGTCGAGCACTGGCTTAATACCGTAAAGGTCGCCGAGTATTCAGGATGCCAGAATTCTGATGGCGCAGGTCCGGCATCTGCGCATATCGAACTGCGCGTAGATACAGGTGGCCTGCTGTTTCGGACAATTAAGCTGAAGACGGGGCGACCTGAATAATACCGGGCAATAAGTATGTCCATATGAGCCAGTCCGGCTCATCTAGCCCTCAGTCCTCAACGGTGCTGAGCAAAGCTGCATTGTGTTGCAGACGCGGTGCGGCGGGCCGGGCTGCCATCTCAGTTGAGCGGGTCGTGAGCCTGCGCCTGCGTGCACCTTAGTCATGGGATTAATTTGGTCATGGGCGTGATCTGGGTTAGAGAGCGCCTATAAAGACGGCAAACCGCCGTCGCGATCAAAGAAAGAGGCCAAACCCATGACCTTTCGTTCTGTTCTTATTGCTGGCTGTCTGGCCGTGTCGACACTGGCTGCTGGCTGTTCGACAACTGCCACAAGCAGCGCCACCCGCGCTGATATTGATGTTGATAGTCGCCAATCGCTCGAGCGGTTACAGCGCAATAATCCAGCGGCTCAGGCGATTGCCGCCAAGGCTCGCGCGGTCCTGGTCTTTCCTTCGATTGTGAAGGCTGGCCTGGTTTTTGGCGGTGCATATGGCGAAGGTCAACTTCGCAAGGGCGGCGCCGTTGACGGCTATTACAGCACGTTCACTGGCTCGTGGGGGCTGCAAGCCGGTGCGCAATCTTATGGCTACGTGGTCTACTTGATGAATGACCAGGCGCTGAAATATCTTCAAGATTCCGATGGCTGGGAAATCGGCGTAGGCCCCACGGTTGTGGTGGTCAGTGCCGGCGTGGCCGAAAACCTCTCGACCTCTACCTTGCAGGATGATGCCTATGCCTTCATCTTCGACCAAAAGGGCCTGATGGCCGGGGTCAGTATCGAAGGCACAAAGATCACCCGTATCAAAACGCGCTAGGCTTTGAGGGCTGCGCCGCTCAGCTTAGGGCGGCGCAGAATTTCTGGATTCGGGCCATCGCCTTTTCAAGTGCGTCATCTGAGGTTGCATAAGAGATGCGAAAGGCTGGTGATAGGCCGAACGCCTCACCCATGACGACGGCAACTTTCTCGGTTTCAAGCAATTCGGATGCAAAATCGCTATCGGTCTCGATCACTTTGCCGCTCGGCGCGCGCTTGCCAATCACACCAGCGCAGGATGGGTAGACATAGAAGGCCCCTTCCGGCGTCGCGCAGGTCAGGCCGTTCGCCTTGTTTAGCTCGGCAACGACAAAGTCACGGCGACGCTTGAACACGGCATTGCGCTCGGGCAGGAAGTCGTGGCTACCATTAAGAGCTGCAATCGCCGCGTATTGCGAGATTGAGCATGGGTTGGATGTGGTCTGGCTGATGACTTTGCGCATGGTCTTGATCAGGGCCTCGGGGCCGGCAGCGTAGCCAATACGCCACCCCGTCATGGCATAGGCCTTTGAAACGCCGTTCATGGTCAGCGTGCGATCATAGAGGCCTGGTTCAATTTCGGCGATGGTGGCGTATTCAAAGCCGTCATAGACGAGGTGTTCGTACATATCGTCGGTCAGGACCCAGACTTGCGGATGGCGCAACAGGACTTCACCGAGCGCTTTCAGCTCAGCCCGTGTATAGGCGGCACCGGTTGGGTTGGAGGGTGAGTTCAGGATCAGCCATCTGGTTTTCGGCGTGATTGCGCCTTCCAGCGCTTCTGGCGTCAGCTTGTACTGGGCGTTTGGGCCGCAGCTGACGATCACTGGCGTTCCGCCACATAGTTTCACCATTTCAGGATACGAGACCCAATATGGGGCTGGCACGACGACCTCGTCGCCCTCATTCAAAGTTGAGACCAAGGCGTTATAGATAACCGGTTTTCCGCCCGGCGCGACATGCACCTGGGCCGGTGTATAGGTGAGGTTATTGTCGCGTTTGAACTTGGCGCAGATTGCCTCTTTCAGCGCGGGTAGGCCGTCAGCGGGTGTATATTTGGTCTTGCCGGACTTAATCGCCTCGATTGCAGCCTGTTTGATATGGTCAGGCGTGTCGAAATCCGGCTCGCCAGCGCCCAATCCGATAACGTCCTCGCCAGCTGCGCGTAATTCTGCGGCTTTGGTTGTCACTGCAATGGTTGCTGACGGCGCAACCCGGTTAACGGCTTCACTGAGGACAAGTTTGGCAGGCATGGCGCGCTCCGATTGAAACTCGCCGCAGCCTTAGCGCTGGCCGCCGCGCGGCGCAAGAAACGGGTGCGAAAAATGGATCAAATTGAATAAATTGTCTTAGCGCCCCGTTTTTTCAGATCTGCGATAATGATCGATGGGGCATAGTATGAAGGTGTCAGAAATGGCGACCACAGATAAATATATGAGCCAGGCGAAATACATCTGGGAGATGTTCGTCGAAGAGGTTCAGGCGCTTGGCGATGACCTGTATCATTGGGTCACCAACCTCTCTGACGAAGAGCGGGTGATTGGGATATGCCTGTTTATCGTGGTCTTGATCTATATGATCTTCTCGCGCCGTGTTCGCAAGGAAACCGGGACCGGCAATGGTCGCCAGTTTACCGGGGCGCTCGTGCTGGTCGTCATCTTTGCGTTTGGCGCTGGATGGGGCTTTGACAGCAATGCTGGCAGCCTGTCCTATATCTTTGACCGCTAGGATTACACGCTCATAGTGCCTAGATTGGCGCTATGGCCGACTCGCTCCCTTCATCCACACGCCTACGCGGCGTAGATGTCATCAAGGACAACCTGAAACGCCTGCCGACCAGGCCGGGCGTCTATCGCATGTTCAGCGAGGCCAGCGAAGTACTGTATGTCGGCAAGGCAAAGAGCCTGAAGGCGCGCGTCGCATCTTATGCGCGTCTGGGTGGTCATACCCAGCGTATCGCCGCCATGATCTCACTGACAGCGCGGATGGAATTTGTCGTCACCGAAAGTGAGACCGAGGCCTTGTTGCTTGAAGCCAGCTTGATCAAGTCGCTGAAACCGCGCTTCAACATCCTGCTGCGCGATGACAAATCGTTTCCCTATATTCTGATCCGCCGTGACCATGAGGCACCGCAAATCTCCAAATATCGCGGCAGCAAACAGGATCGCGGTGACTATTTCGGTCCATTTGCAAATGCAGGTGCGGTTGGCCGTACGCTCGACACATTGCAGAAGGCTTTCTTGCTGCGTACCTGCGAGGACAGTGTGTTCTCGGCGCGCCAGCGGCCTTGCATGCTGCACCAGATCAAACGCTGCGCTGCGCCGTGCGTCGGCCTGATCGAACCGGATGACTACGAGGCCTTGGCGGACCAGGCGGCCGATTTCTTGCGTGGCAAAGCTGGCGACCTTCACAAGGCGCTAGGTGAGGAAATGGAGCGTGCCGCCGAAGCGATGGACTTTGAGCGCGCAGCCGCCCTGCGCGACCGAATTAGGGCGCTGGCAGCCGTGCGGGCGCAACAGGATATCAATCCGGATGGCATCGAAGAAGCCGACATCTTTTCCATCGCCATGGAGGGCGGGCTGTCTGCGGTGCAGGTCTTCTTCATCCGGGCGGGTCAGAACTGGGGCGCGACGATCCACTTCCCGCGCCACGAGAAAGGCGAGGAACAGGCGGAGATACTCTCTGCTTTTCTGGTTCAGTTCTACGACAAACGCCCACCACCGCGCCTGATCCTGTGCAATACCGAGCCGGACCAGGCCGAGCTGATTTCTGAGGCGCTGACCCTCAAGGCGGATCGAAAGGTCGAAATCCGCGAGCCCCAACGCGGTGACAAACGCTCGCTGGTAGAGCAGGCAACGCGCAATGCGGCTGAGGCGCTGTCGCGAAAACTGGCCGAAAGCGCAAGCCAGGCGCGGTTGCTCAAAGAAGTTGCCAAGGCGTTTGACTTGCCTGAGCCGCCGCAGCGGATTGAGATCTATGACAACTCGCACATCCAGGGCTCGAACATGGTTGGCGGCATGGTCGTGGCCGGGCCAGACGGGTTCGACAAGGGCCAGTATCGCAAGTTCAATATCAAGGATTCCAGCATCGAGCCGGGCGATGATTACGGCATGATGCGCGAGGTTATGCGGCGGCGGTTTTCGCGGGCACTGAAAGACCGCGATGCAGGTAAATCCGGGACCTGGCCTGATCTTGTGCTGATTGATGGCGGCCTTGGGCAACTGAGCGCTGTGATGGAAGCATTGAGCGAGATTGGTCTGAGCAAGGATGACGTGACGCTGGTATCGATTGCCAAGGGCGTTGAGCGCAATGCCGGGCGCGAGCAATTCTTCCTGCCGGGCAAGGCACCGTTCCGACTGCCGGAGAATGCACCGGTACTATACTATTTGCAGCGCCTGCGCGATGAGGCCCACCGCTGGGCCATAGGGGCACACCGGGCGAAACGCTCAGCCGATATCAAGAAAAGCCCACTCGACGAAATCGAAGGCATTGGCCCGGCCCGCAAGAAGGCGCTATTGCAATATTTCGGCTCGGCCAAAGAGGTCGCGCGCGCCAAACTGGCTGATCTTTGCGAAGTTGAAGGTGTCAGCGCTGCCATGGCCGAGCGCATTTACGGCCACTTCCATAGTGGGTAGACCCGGCGCATGAATCTGAAATGGCTTCCCAATGCGCTGACGGTTGCGCGGATTGCAGCTGCACCAGTTGTCGCCTGGTTGATCTGGGTCGCGGGCGGCCATGGCGTACTTAGCCCAAGTGCAGCGATGAGCCAGGCAGCCATTCTCTTCAGCCTGGCCGCTATAACTGACTTTCTGGACGGCGCGCTGGCTCGCGCGCTAAAGGCTCAGTCGCCTCTGGGGGCGACGCTTGATTTGTGGGCCGACAAACTTCTGGTTGCTCTGCCTTTGTTGGCGCTACTTCCCTATGCGCCAGTAACTGCCTTGAGCGGGCTTGTCAGTTTGACGCTCAGAGATCTCGTCATTATGCGCCTGCGGGATGTGAAATCTGGGCATAACCTCGCCGCCACGGGCTTGGCCAAGGTTAAGACCGTCATCGTTATGGTTGGCATGGCAGCAGTGATGTTTGGTGTCGCCGTCGGATTTCAACCACTCTGGCAGATTGGCCTGGCGCTCTTCGGCTTGGGCTGTGCGCTCTCGCTCTATACCGGGTACCAGTATGTCCGTGCCGCGTTCTCGAAGCCAACCCCCTGAAACCGAAAAACGGCCGCGCCAAGGGGAGAGGCGCGACCGTTCATGTTCCGGCCTGATCGCGGCGAGCTAAGGGGATAACCGCGCGCTCAGCACCTGTCGCACGCCGGGTTCGGGGAGATCCCGGCATGAAGATTTGTTGGTAGTCACACGGGCTTAAATTCAGTTTAATCGCACTGCCTAAATTGTGTCTGTTTGCGGTCTTTTTGTACACAAAGTCGCGAACTAATTTAGCTGCATGAGAGCCAAGGACCAAATCCGAAAACCTCACCCGCTTGTCCTATTGGCAGTTGCAATTGCGTTCATGTCTCTGCCTGCCCTTTTCGCGTCGGCAGAGGGACAGGCCTACCAGAGCGGATCCAGCTCAATACCGCGATAGACCTCATCCAGGCGGCGTGTTGTGGCATCGGTCGCATCGACATGCGGGTTGAGTGGATCGGTCCAGATAATCTCGGAAATTTCGCCGCGGCTTGTGGCCTGGCATGAGGCCCAGTCATTCGGCAAAAGCCGGTACAGGACAATATGGTCATTTCTGAAATGGCGCTGATTGGCGAAGATACCGACGAGCGCAGGGGTGCCATGCAGGCGCACACCGCCTTCTTCCTCCAATTCTCGCCTTAGGGATTCGATTGCCGCCTAGTCCTTCTCGATCCCGCCGCCGGGCAGGTAGAGGCCCTTGGTGTAAGTATGACGGACGAGCAGGACCTGTCGCGATGTATTCTCCACGATCGCCCGAACGCCCAGCGTCTTTGGCCGACTGAAGCGAAACCAGGCATGGAATATGCGATTTCGAACAGCGTTCAAGGCGACATCCCGCACCGGTAGAAAAGGCTCGCCAAAGCTTGAATCACAGTCTAAACCACGGCGCTAGAGAGTTTGGAATCGGGGTAATCCTCATGTATGCGCTTATCGCTATTGGTGCCACTGTCATTGTGTTCGGCATTCTCAACATTATTGAGTTTCGCCGCCTCGACTAGTGCCTGATCTGGCTTTGCCGCGCCGAACTGGGCTCAGCATGCTTGCGAGAGGATGACATCTTGGCAAGTGAACGTGTTTCAACAGGACCTAAACGCGCTCTGGTCACTGGCGCAGGCGCGCGGCTTGGCAAAGCCATGGCCGAAGCGCTTGGCCGGGACGGCTGGGCCGTTGCCGTCCATTATCGCAGTTCAAAAGACGGCGCAGAGGCGACCGCGAAGACCATCCGCGAGGCGGGGGGCCGCGCCGAACTGGTCCAGGCTGACCTCGCAGACGAAGAACAGACTGCCGTGCTGGAGCGCGCCGCGCAGGAGGCACTTGGCGGCCCGCTGACCCTGCTGGTCAATTCCGCATCAACCTTTGTCGATGACAGCGCCATAGAACACACGCGCCAGGATTGGGATGTCCATATGGGTCCTAACCTGCGCGCACCGGTCCTGCTGGCCCAGCATTTCGCGCGGGCGCTGCCGCAGGATGAGGCCGGTCTTATTGTCAATATGCTGGATATGCGGGTGCAGAAACTGAACCCGCTTTTCTTCACCTACACTTTGTCCAAGTCGGCGCTGTGGACGGCAACCCGGACGCTGGCCCAGTCGCTGGCTCCCAATATTCGCGTCAACGGCATTGGGCCTGGCCCGACACTGGAAAATATCCACCAGAAGCCAGGTGAGTTTGCCGCCGACGCCGCCGCGGCCTGGCGGCGGAAAGGCTCGAATCAGGGCGAGCTCGGCGAACTGCTCGAATTCGGGATCTATGCCGCAGGCGTCGCCGG
>CAYGKE010000042.1:0-23041 GCA_964350465.1 uncultured Hyphomonas sp. | reverse complement strand
AAATGATATCGAACTCGACCTGCCGGAAAGGTGGCGCAACCTTGTTCTTCACCACTTTGACACGTGTCTGGTTGCCAATCACTTCGTCGCGATCCTTGATTGCGCCGATGCGCCGAATGTCGAGGCGAACCGACGCATAGAATTTCAGCGCATTGCCGCCCGACGTGGTTTCCGGGCTACCAAACATCACACCAATCTTCATCCGGATCTGGTTGATGAAGATAACCATACATTTTGACTTGGAGATTGAGCCGGTGAGTTTACGCAGCGCCTGGCTCATCAAGCGGGCTTGCAGACCGGGGAGACTATCGCCCATTTCGCCTTCAATCTCGGCGCGCGGTGTCAGGGCGGCGACAGAGTCGATAACCAGAACATCGACAGCGCCAGACCGCACCAGCGTGTCAGCGATTTCAAGCGCCTGCTCACCTGTATCTGGCTGCGACACGAGCAGATCATCAAGATCCACACCAAGCTTACCAGCATAGACCGGATCAAGCGCATGTTCGGCATCGATGAAGGCGCAAACGCCGCCATTCTTTTGTGCCTCCGCCGCAACATGCAGCGCCAGCGTCGTCTTGCCCGAACTTTCGGGGCCATAAATCTCGACCACCCGACCTTTTGGCAGGCCGCCAATCCCGAGCGCAATATCGAGCCCCAGCGATCCGGTCGGAATCGACTCTATATCCATAGAGGTCTTTTCGCCGAGCTTCATCACTGAGCCCTTGCCAAAAGAGCGTTCAATATTTGATAGCGCTGTTTCGAGAGCTTTTTGTTTGTCCACGCCGGACTCCTTGTCCACCAGTTGAAGCGTCGGTTTGCTCATGAGTCGTTCCCTTTCGTCCATATCCTGTCTGGTTTGCCAAGGCCCAGACCGCCCAATAAGACGCATGTACCACATTTGTTCCATAGAACAAAGCAGAAACTTTTGCGTTTTATCGCTTTTCTCAGTCGCCGGTTTCGGGCACACTCCTGCGATGTTGAAAAAAAATGACCGACAGCCTGGTGAAGCGCGTTTGCGCTACCTTGATGCTGACCTCGACCTGATCAGCCCGGGCGACTTTGTCGTCTGCGCTGTGACCGGGCGGAAAATCCCCATTGCAGCTCTGCGCTATTGGAGCGTTGATCTGCAGGAACCTTATGTCGATGCTGCCGCCGCCGCGAGCAGAATGGTCGCAGAAACATGATGTTCTGGCGCGAATTGGGCCTGGTTATCGTGCTGTTATTTGGGACGCCGCTGCCCGGACAGCCACAGGCCCTGACCGAAGTCTCCTGTACGGGCCAGGCCATGCAGGGCGGTCTCTTGCTCTGCACAGGGCCAGCCGGTGCTGCACTGGAGATCGCGGGTGAAGACGGCGCAAATTCCCGCACGGTTGAATTCGACGACACTGGCCTCGCCACTATCGGCCTGAAACGAGATGACAGTCTTTATCTGACGATCAGCCTGAAGGAGGAAGATCTGTCGATGAGTACCGCGATTGCCGAACGTGACGATCCGTTTCGCACCATTGAGGGCCTCGACTGCGACAAGGTCGATGCGCGCACGGAGGAGCAAAAGGCCCACGCCTCGCGCAGCTGGGTCAAAAAGCAGGACGCGTTCAATGCTTTTTCGGAGGGACCCGGCGCAACCAGCGGCTTCATTGTTCCTGCGCAGGGGCCAATGTCCTCTCCCTTTGGTCCAGCACGCAAATATATCGGCATCGGCAAGGATGGAACGCCATGTGACAAGGTCTCCATTCATCGCGGCTATGACATTGCCATTCCGACCGGCACAGAAATTGTTGCCCCTGCCGCTGGAACCGTGACCCTCGGCGACCCGGACCTCTATTATGAGGGCGGCACGGTCTTTCTCGATCATGGCGATGGCCTGGTCTCGGTCTTCATGCATATGTCAGAGGTCGATGTGGTACCGGGCCAGGCCGTGGCGGTGGGTGAACGGCTCGGCGCGTCCGGCAATACTGGCCGAACAACCGGGCCGCATTTGCACTGGGCGGTAAAGTGGCGCAATCCAGCCAGCGAGGATCGCGGCGGTGACTTTTATATCGACCCGGCGCTGCTACTTGAGCTGGAACCCTTGCAGTGAGAGGCGCTGTTGTTACCGGGGCCGCCTCCGGCATTGGTCTCGCGCTCTCGAAGCAATTGATTGCTGACGGCTACAAAGTCCTTATGAGCGACATTCATGCCGGGCCGCTGAAAGCCGAGGCCGAAGCGCTCGGGCCGAATGCCAGCACATTTGTCGGCGATATCGCGCAGCCGCATGAGGTCGCAAATCTCGCCCAGAAAGCCCTTCTTGGCCTTGATCAGATTGATCTTGTCTTCGCCAATGCCGGGGTCGGCGGCGCCACACCGCTTGTCGATGCACCGCCGGAACAGTTCGACCTGATCTTTGGCGTCAATGTCAAAGGCGCCTGGCTGACGGCGCAGGTCTTCATCAAACACTGGCTGCAAACCGGACAGCGAGGCCGCGTCTGCATCACTGGATCCGAGCACAGCCTTGGCTTTCAGCATACTGGCGCGGGCCTATATACTGGCTCCAAACACGCTATTTTCGGCATTGCCGATGTGCTGAACCGCGAAACGCCAGACACGATTACCGTCAGTGTGCTCTGCCCCGGCCTCGTCGCCACCGGCATCAATAATCAAAGCCATATTGACGGGACACCGAAACAGAGCGCCGCCGAGGTCGCGTTCGGCAATGAGGTGATGGCGCGCGGTATGCCGCCGCAAGAAGTTGCCGAGAAAGCGATCGCTGGCACATTGTGCGGCGACTTTATGATCGTCACGCACGCGGTTTCCAAGGACGGCGCAGATGATCGCATCGCAATCATTGAAAGAGCCTTCGCCGCACAGGCCCCGCCAGATGATGGCACGGAAAAATACCGCGTTGACCATGTTGTGGACCAGGTGCGTGCGGCGTTGGCCTCAAGGCAGGAGTAGCGTCGCCCCCACTGTCTTGCCGCTTTCAAGTGCGCGGTGGGCTTCGGCGACATTCTCCAAAGCAAATGTCTGGCCGACTTGCGGCTTGATCGTTCCGGCTTTCAGGGCCCCGAACAGGGCCGCACCGCCGCGTGCAAGAGCCTCCGGCGTTCCGATAAAGCTGAACAGGCTTGGCCTTGTCATTATGAGCGAACCCTTGGCCCCAAGTACGCCCGGCGCAATCGGCTCGGCGGCACCTGATGCATTACCATAACTGACCCACCAGCCGCGCGGTTTCAGACTATCCAGAGAAGCCTCTGCCGAGGTCTTGCCGACACTGTCATAAGAGACATCAACACCTTCCCCACCGGTCAGCTCTCGCACCTCCGCCGCGACATCACCGCTGGACAGGACCACATCGCTGGCACCCAACGCTTTTGCCCGCGCGGCCTTGTCCTCACTGGATGTCACACCGATCACCCGCACGCCCATTGAGCTTGCCCAAGGCACCATCAGCGAGCCAACCCCGCCGACGGGCGCCCAGACCAGAGCCGTCTCACCCGGACTGACGCGGCGCACTTCAAATAGCAGCATCCAGGCTGTCAGACCCTTCAGCGTGATCACCGCAGCGTCCTTTTCGCTGACGCCATCGGGCAGCTTCAACATGCTCGCTGCTGGCCCCGTATAGTGCGAACCATAAGTGCCAACGCCGACAAATGAGACGCGGTCGCCGGGCCTGATATGGGTGACGTCCTCGCCCACCGCCTCAACGATACCGGCGCCTTCTGTGCCCGGCACGAATGGCATCGCAACCGGATACAGACCTGATCGGTGATAGGTATCGATGAAATTGAGACCAATCGCGCTTTGCCGAACCAGCGCTTCACCAGGGCCCGGTCGGCGTGGCTCGCGCGCAACCCTTTTCAGGACATCCGGGCCGCCGGTCTCGCCAATTTCCATTACATAAGGCTCGGTCATGGCGTCACTCCGTCGAATCGCATTTGAATATAGCGATGACAGACATAGACCTGATTTGCGGTGTGGACGAGGCCGGACGGGGGCCCTGGGCCGGTCCCGTCACCGCAGGCGCAGTGATTCTTGACCCGGCAAGGCCTGTATTGGGCCTGACCGACTCCAAGAAGCTCAGTGAAAAACGCCGCGACACCCTCGAGCCCCTCATCAAACAGAACGCCCTTGCCTGGGCTGTCGCACATGCCAGCGCCGATGAAATCGACCAGATGAACATCCGCGAGGCGACATTTCTAGCGATGCGCCGGGCGGTTGAAGCCCTCGGGCGATTGCCAACTGAAATTCTTGTCGATGGCAACGCCTTGCCAGGCGATCTTCCATGCCAGGCCCGCGCCATCATCAAGGGCGATTTAACCGAGCCAGCGATCTCGGCAGCCTCGATTCTTGCCAAGACGGCGCGCGACCGATTGCTGGCTGAAATGGAGTGGGAATATCCAGGCTATGGCTTTGCCGGGCATAAAGGCTATGGCACTGCCGCACATGCCGAGGCACTCTCGCGGCTCGGTCCCTGCGCCCAGCATCGCCGCAGCTTCGCACCGGTGCAAAGGGCTGAGTTAGCAAAAGGTTAAGACTTTCAGGCTTTTTATTAACCCTTCGAACGGAGGGTTTTCAGCATGGTCCCTTATGGCTGGCATGTTTGGCGCGGTGAAACTTCTGCGCGCTACCGCTTTAAGATCACCAAAACACTGGACGCGCTTCCGGATGCAGGCGGCATCTATGTCATGGTGCGCCGTACATTCTTCTTCTGGCTGAAGCCAATCTATATCGGCAAGGCGTCCAACCTGCAGGGGCGGCATACCGAGCACGAAAGATGGCCTGAGGCCCGCAGCAAGGGCGCAACCGAGCGCCACTATATGTGTATCCGCTCGGAGAGTGAGCGTCAGCGCGTCGAGGAAGACCTGATCCGCAAGTATAAGCCGAAGCTGAATGGCATGCTGGTGCCCCGCCACTCTGGCGATGCGCCTAACCACAAGAAGCTGCGGTCCGGCTGGATGAGCCCGGCCGAATATTGGGGGCTTGGATCCTACAAATCGCAGAAGCGGCAAGAAAAGCTCGAGAAAAAGCGACGCAAGCGCATCGATAATCGCCGCAAACCGCACAAGCGCGCCGCTTAAACCCGCTTGAACTTGCCTGGCCCGCGCGGCATGACTGCGCGCATGGCCGATAGCAGCTTTTCCTCTGTCCCGCCGATCTTGCGCGATGTTCCCTCATCGGTGAGTTTCAAGAAGCTGCGCAAACGGCTGGTGCGCGGGGCCTTGCAGGTGATTGACCAATATGGCCTGGTCGACCGAAGCTCAGAAAAACGCCCGAAATGGTTAGTCTGCCTCTCCGGAGGCAAGGACAGCTATGGCTTGCTGACGGTTTTGCTCGATTTGCAATGGCAGGGCGCGCTGCCGGTTGACCTCATCGCCTGCAATCTCGACCAGGGCCAGCCGGGTTTCCCCAAACATGTCCTGCCAGAATGGCTAGACAGGACCGGTGCGCCCTACCGGATTGAGACCGAGGATACCTATTCGATTGTCACCGAGAAGATCGCAGCCGACCGAACCTTTTGCGCGCTTTGCTCGCGGCTAAGACGCGGAATTCTCTACCGGATCGCCCGCGAGGAAGGCTGCGACGCAATCGTGCTCGGCCATCACCGCGATGATGCGCTTGAGACTTTCATGATGAACCTCATTCATGGCGGGCGGCTCGCCGCAATGCCGCCAAAACTGCTCAATGACGAAGGCGATGTCATGGTTCTGCGGCCACTGATCACCGCCGCCGAAGCCGACCTTGAGAAATTCTCCCAGGCGATGGAGTTTCCGATCATTCCCTGCAATCTCTGCGGATCGCAGGACGGTCTGCAGCGTGTAGCCATGAAACAGATGCTCGATGAATGGGAACGGAAAAAACCAGGAACGCGCCAGGTCATGGCGCGCGCGCTTACAACGATCCGCCCAAGCCACCTGCATGACCAACGCATTTTCGACTTCGCTGGACTGATGCCCGGCGGCGCGGGTGACGCAGACGATGGTGTACCGTTTTAAGAATGAAACTTCGGATCGGAACATGGAATGTTGAGTATGCCCTCAAATCCAGACGGTCTGCCCAACTTGATGTGTTTGAAAAACATCCTGCAGATATTTGGATCCTGACAGAAACACATGACAGCCTGACGCCAGCAGGCTGCGATTATGTTGTGCATTCTGATCAACGCAAATGCACTGCGCCGGGCATAAGAGCGGGAAGTCGGCAGGTCTCGATCTGGAGCCACTATCCGATCATAGAGCAGCACACACTTAAACATAGCCGCGCTGACAGAGCAGCCTGCGCTGAAGTTAGCGTTCGAGGCGGCAATTGGCTGATCTTCGGGACCGTTCTGCCTTGGCACGCCGATGGCGGCCTGACACCGGAAACTGGGCGGGTTCCGAACTGGTCGGAACACCACCGGGAAATTGATGCTCAAGTGCTGGACTGGTTTGCACTCAAGTCACGCTTCAAGGATCACAAAATGTGTATCGCGGGTGATTATAATACCGACATGGGAACTGGCCGGGTTTATGGCACCAAGAAAGGCATTCAAGCCATCCGCAGTGGTCTGGATCAAGTCGATCTCTTTTGCACAACCGAACCTGCTAGATATTCGTCGCCCCTGATCGACCACATAGCGCTACCAAAAGTCTTTGAAGCTTCGGCATCAATTTGCGGATACTGGTCGGCCGCAAAAAAAGTCCTGTCTGACCATAGCGGGGTGATCGCCGAGATCAGCCTTTAGCCTACATCTCCATTGCTTCGGCGACTTCGATCGAGCCACCGCGTTTCAGGATAGGGCAGCCCTGTGCCAGCTTGACGGCCGCCTCCGTGCTGCCTGCCTCGACCATGCTGAAGCCAGAAACAGGATTGGCCCCGCCATTGTCCTCGACCCGGTCAGTATGGACGGTCGTCGATTTACCGACCGGGTTGCCGCCATTGACCACTGCTGCACCCATCGTCTCGAACCAGGCGCCCCAGGCCGCCATTTCCTGCGCCTGTTCTGCCTCGGTCTCCGGCATGCCGCCGCCATGATAGACGAAGAGATATTTAGCCATTTTGCGTCTCCTTTTTACAAAACTGAACCGATTGGTTGGGTAACAATCCAAACCCCTATAGTCAACCGATTTGTTGAGTAATGTTTTGAACATAGGGCCTGCCGTATTTCCGCCGCTTGCGGGTCTTAGTCAAAACACCCTAGACCTGTGACCCGAAGAACAGGGGAGAGACTTCATGCGGATATTCAATCGGGCGAGCCTCGCCGCGGCTGCCCTTTCACTATGCTTGACCGCACCGGTTGCGACAGCTCAGGAGCCATCAAGTGAAATGGCCAAAAAGGCTATGGCCGCAGGCTACAAGGCCCTGTTCACCTGCTCGGCAACATTTACGGCCAGACAGTCCCTCGCCGAAATTGGTGCGAACGAACTGGACGGTATCTATCAGGATTACCGTCCCTATATGCGCGGGCTCTCGGACGCCAATATCAATGATCGCGGGCGCAGCGTTGCCGTCCGCTTTGATCCCAGCATGCCGCCGCGAATTGCCAAATGGCGCCCCGGCATGGGGTGCTCGCTTCTGCCGGTCGGGGCCGCACCGAAAGCGGCTGATTGGCTGCCGGGATTTGCCGGCTCTGCGCAATCGACAGGACGCGATGTCTCGACCGCACTGGGTGACAATGTCCTGATCACAGAAAATACGCTGGCGCTGGACCGGCTCGAAGCCCCGGTCAGCTTTGCCTTTGATGACCAGACCTATGGCGCAGGGGCCCGCACCAGCGCTGTCCTTGTCCTGCATAAGGGACAGGTCATTGCCGAACGCTATGGCCGCGGCATCGACGCTGAAACCCCCCAGCGCACCTGGTCGGTCGCCAAATCCATCACCGCAACCATTATCGGCGCTGCTGTGCAGGAAGGCCGGCTTGGTCTCGATAATGAGGCTGTCCTGCTACAATGGAACCATGGCGGCGATCCGCGCCGCGCGATCACGCTGCGCCATCTCCTCAACATGGCGAGCGGTCTTGAATCGGGCGAGCGAGGCTCACGCACTGACCGGGTCTATTTTGGCGGCGTGCGCGTCATCGACATGATACCGGGCCGCATGCTCGAAGCCGAGCCCGGCAAGCGTTTCAAATACTCAAATTATGACACGCTGATCGCGATGCGCAGCTTGCGCGAAATCCTCAACGATGATGCGCGCTTCCTGACCTACCCTTACGAAAAAGTCCTGAACAAGATCGGTGCGACACGCACAGTTCTTGAAACCGACTGGGACGGCGATTTCATCTCCTCCTCGCAAATCTGGACGACAGCGCGCGATCTGGCCCGGATCGGGCAACTCTACCTGCAAAACGGAAAGTGGGGCGGCGAGCAGATACTACCGGTCGACTGGGTCGACTTCGTCACCACACCTGCGCCGGCCCAGCCTACAGGCGACGGCTATGGTTATGGCGGCGCGTTCTGGTTGATGAGCGACGAAAACGGCGTCCCCACAGACACTTATGCCGCGCTTGGCAATCGCGGCCAGTCGATCGTGATTGTCCCCTCACGAGAACTGGTCATCGTCAGACGTGGCTATGACATCGCCGGCATGCCAGGCTTTGACGAAGCTGCCTTTACCCGCGACGTGGTAAGCGTCCTGGACATTATCGAGGCCGAGCGCCTCGCCGCGCTTGCACCGGACCTTGAGGAAGAAACAAACTAACCGACCGGCTCCAGCAGCGCCGTGATCCTGCGGGAGACCTGTTCTTCAAACTCCTGCATCATCGCCGAGCCTGAAATGTCCAAGTTGAAGTCACTGACATAGGTGCGCCCATCCGGCGCGCGAGCGCAGTTTGCAGCCATGCTGAATGTGTCAATCTTGGCGACAATAGCTGGCTTGAACGGCTTTGGCGCGGACATCTTGAACGCCAGAACGGCGCCGTCGCTCTTGGCAATTTTGATCTCGCCGTCGAGCTTTTTCATCATCTTCTTTTCGGTGCCGTCAGCATCATCTTCAGGTTTCGGCGTGAAGGCATAAGTCGCCGTATCAGCGGTCTCGGCATTCAAGTCCGCATCCTCAGGCACCAAGTCGCCGAAATCCGCGCACCAGATATCCCCGTCTGTTTCAGCTTCCATTTCCGCTAGCCCGCCTGCAAAGTCCTCCGACCAGTCCTCCTCAGCCGGTGAGTAGACTGTAATCCGCTCACCCTCGGGCTGGCTTGGGTCAACCTTGCCTGTCGCAAGCAGATCCCCTTCTTCATAGGTCATTTCATAGGCATAGATCGGGCCATCCTTGCTCTGTGCCCACATCATCTCAAGGAGCGGATCAGCAGCAGCGACCGGCACCACCAGACAGGTCGAAGCGATAAGGATGGAAATGCGCACGATAGGAACTCCAGAGAATGGTTTTCACCATCAAGCTGCTTATTGCCTGAATGTCAGATGAAAAATCATCCACGGCCTGCAAACTTGCGCTAATCTGAACTGAATGGCTGATACGCTCGCCTCGCCTCCCGCCCTGCCCGGCCTGTTCCAGGACTGGTTTGCAGGCCGTGGCTGGCAGCCAAGAGCGCACCAGCTTGCCCTCACCACAGCGGCACTGAGAGGCGATAGCGCGCTCCTGATCGCGCCGACCGGGGGCGGTAAGACCCTGGCCGGATTCATGGCGAGCCTAATTGAGCTTCAGGCCAGACCAAGAACACGGCCGGGCCTGCACACCCTCTATATCTCACCGCTGAAAGCGCTTGCTGTGGATGTCGCCCGGAACCTGACAGGCCCCGTCGAAGAAATGGGCCTCGACATAAGGATCGAGACGCGCACCGGCGACACACCCGCCTCGAAGCGCCAGCGCCAGCGCCGCAACCCGCCCGACATCCTTCTGACCACGCCAGAACAACTCGCTTTGTTTATCGCGTCTGATCACGCCTCTGCTTTTTTTGAAGATCTGCAATGCGTGATCATTGACGAGATCCACGCGCTGGCCCCGAGCAAACGCGGCGACCTGCTCAGTCTCGGCCTGGCAACGCTGGCACAATGGGCGCCGCAGTGCCGGTTCATCGGTCTGTCGGCCACGGTCAATGAGCCAAGCATCTTGCAGGACTGGCTGGATGTCTCTGCGCAGGGCGTGTCCCTGATTCAGGCCGAAGGCGGCGTCGGCGCGGATGTCGATATCCTGATCTCGGAAAACCGCATTCCGTGGTCGGGGCATTCAGGAAAGTTCGCGGTGCCGGAAGTCTATGCCAAGATAAAAGACGCCGCCATGGCACTGATCTTCGTCAATACCCGCGCGCAGGCCGAAGTCCTGTTTCAGGAGCTTTGGCGTCTCAATGAAGACGGTCTGCCGATTGCCCTGCATCATGGCTCGCTCGCCCGCGAGCAACGCCGCAAGGTCGAGACAGCCATGGCGGCAGGTGCGCTGAAAGCTGTGGTCTGCACCTCGACGCTCGATCTCGGCATTGACTGGGGCGAGGTCGATCTCGTCATCCAGATGGGCGCACCGAAAGGCGCCGCACGCCTGATCCAGCGTATCGGCCGTGCCAATCATCGTATGGATGAGGCAAGCCGGGCCATGCTGGTGCCGACCAACCGCTTCGAAATTCTGGAATGCCGCGCTGCCGAAGCCGCTGTCGAAGCTGGCGAGATAGATGGCGAGCCGCTGCGCACCGGCGCGCTGGATGTGCTCGCCCAGCATATCATGGGCCGGGCTTGCGGCATCGGCTTCGCGCTCGATCAACTCTTTGACGAGGTTCGCGCAGCCGCGCCTTACCGCAATCTCTCATGGGAGCAGTTCGAGCGCACAGCTGATCTGGTTGCGACAGGCGGCTACGCCCTGAAAACCTATGACCGGTTCAAGCGGATCGTGAAGCGCCGCGACGGGTTCTGGCATGCACGCACGCCGCGCGATCAGCAACAGCACCGGATGAATGTCGGCGCGATTGTCGAGGCACAGCTCCTGAAAGTCCGGCTAGCAAGTTTCGCAGGCAAGTCGGGCAGTGGCCGCGCCATGCGACCCGGGCGCGTACTTGGCGAAATAGAAGAATATTTCATCTCAACGTTGACGCCCGGCGACACGTTTCTCTTCGCGGGCGAGATTGTTCGCTTCTTAGGTGTGCAGGAATTGAACTGCCTTGTCATGCGCGCGCCCGGCGACACAACCCCGGCGATTCCGAGCTATAATGGTGGCAAGTTTCCCCTGACCCCCTTCTTGGCCGGGCGGGTGCGCGAGATGATCCATGACCCTGACCAGTGGCAGCTTTTGCCTGACACTGTGCGCGAATGGTTCGAGGTCCAGCGCGAACGCTCAACCATTCCAGCTGCCGATGAGCTTCTGGTCGAGACCTTCGAGCGCGGTGAGCGCCATTACCTTGTCGCCTACCCGTTTGAAGGCCGCCTTGCGCATCAGACGCTGGGCATGTTGCTAACCCGGCGGCTGGAACGGATTGGCGCGCAGCCAACCGGGTTTGTCGCGTCTGAATACGCCATGGCGGTCTGGGGCCTGGAACCAATGGGGTCGCTCGACCTTGGCGAGCTTTTCCACCCGGATATGCTCGGCGATGACCTTGAAGCATGGCTGGAAGAGAGCGTGTTGATGAAACGCCATTTTGCTCAGTGCGCGCAGATTTCCGGGTTGATTGCGCGACGGATGCCGGGCGGCGAGAAGACCGGACGGCAAGTCACGTTCTCGACCGACCTCATCTATGATGTGCTGCGCAGTCATGAGCCAGACCATATCATGCTACAGGCCACTCGCGCGGATGCCGCCACAGGGCTTCTCGACATAAGGCGTCTGTCCGACATGCTGATGCGGATACGCGGCAAAATCGTGCACCGCGATCTGCCGAGGATTTCACCCTTTGCCGTCCCGGTCATGCTGGAGGTCGGCAAGACGCCTGTCACAGGGGCCAGCGTTGAACACGCCTTGTTGCGCGACGCCGAAGCTGATTTGGTCGCCGAAGCGATGGGTGCGATTTAACCTCACAATCGACAATAAGCCAATTGAAGCTCGGCGATGTTTTGTTATATAGTCACAATGCGTTTGTTTGACTCTCTTCGCCTTTGCCTGATTCTGGCCAGCTTGCTTGTGTTTGTGCAGGCGGTCAGCCTTGGCCACGCAGCCGAGCATGGCGACCACCCACATGAGCATGACGGTATTGAATGCGAGCTACAAAGCCTTGCTGCGGCGGAGCAGGCCATTCTGCCGACAGCCCCGGAACCACAGCCGATCCAGCTTGAACCAGCCCTTGCTCCAGCGTCATACACCTCTACCCACGACTGGGCATGGCCGCCCGAACGAGCACCGCCGCCCAGAGGTCCGCCCAGCATCAATCAGTGACTTGAAAACCATGCCGCTTCGCTGCGGTCACACTGATTTATGGAGCTACCTCCCATGACTAAATTTCCAACCCGCCAGGTTCTGGCGGCAAGTCTTGCCCTGTCGGCAAGCCCACTCGCGCTGGCCGAAAACCGGCTGGATACGATTATCGTTACCACACCAGGTCCAGAACGGACCGCAGACGAACTGATTGGCAATGCCACATCGCTCGACCGTGAAGACATTCTGGAAAGCCTGTCGAGTACGCTTGGCGACACGCTGGATCGCCAGCCTGGCGTATCGACGACATTCTTCGGGCAAGGCGCGAGCCGCCCCGTCCTGCGTGGATTGGGCGCTGAGCGCGTCCAGGTCCTGACCAATGGCATCGGTGTGATAGATGCCTCGGCGGCCTCACCAGATCATCAGGTCTCAGCCGACGGAATAGATGCACAAGCCATTGAAATCCTGCGTGGCCCAGCCGCACTTGCTTATGGCGGACAGTCCATTGGCGGGGTCGTCAACGTGATTGATGGCTTGATTGTTGAAGACCTGCCCGAGGATCCTGCATCAGTAGATCTGTTCTCGGCCTATAACAGCGTCAATGAAGGCACCGAACTGGCTGGCCGTGGGCAATTTGTCACCGGACCGCTCGTCTTCACACTATCAGCGTCGCAGCGCGATTTCGAAAACTACGACATTCCGGACTTCGCCGAATCTGCTCTCTTCCGAGAGCTCGAGGAGGCTGAAGAAGAAGAGGAAGGTGAGGAGCATTCCGAGGAAGAAGAAAGCCGAGGCACGCTCGAAAACTCCTTCGCCGAAACACAGACACTTAGCGCTGGCCTGAGCTGGGTGGGAGACACTGCATTTCTTGGCGTTGCTGTGCGCCAGCAAACCGCTGAATACGGCCTGCCAGGCCATGGCGAGCATGGTCATGGTGAAGAAGAAGGCGAAGAAGAGGCTGAGGAAGAGGAAGAAAACCCGTTCATCGATCTTGAACAAACGCGCATCGACCTGCGCGGCGGTGTTTCCGTCAATAATGGCTTCCTGACCGATGTCAGCGGCACGCTCGCAATTGTTGATTATGAGCACACCGAATTCGAGGCCCCCGGCGAAGCTGGCACGGTCTACGAGTCCGAAGGCGTCGAGGGGCGGCTTGAATTCGACCATGTCATTGGCGGCTTCGAAGGCGCCTTCGGCATCCAATATCTCGACAAGGAACTCAATGCCTTTGGCGAAGAAGCCTTCATCTCGCCAACCGACACACAAAGCGTCGGATCCTTCCTCTATGAAACCCAGGAATGGGACACTGGCTTCGGCATCGAAGGCGGTTTGCGTGTTGAATCCGTCGAACTCGACAACGTCAATTTCGGTTCGGCTGATTTCGACCTGTTCAGCGGATCATTTGGTGTGCACCGCCATTTTGACAGCGGCGTATTTATCGGTGGGCAGCTGTCTTACACAGAGCGCGCACCAAATGAGAGCGAGCTGTTCGCATTCGGGCCGCACCTGGCGACGGAACAATTCGAAGTCGGCGATCCGACCCTTGGCAAAGAGAGCGGTCTCAACTTGGAAGGCACGGCACGCTGGCGAGGTGAAAATGGCGGAATTGGTATCAACCTCTTCGTCACCGAGTTCAGCGACTTTGTATTCCTCACCCCCGGCCAGGTCCTGATCGAAGGCGTTCTGGTCGATGAAGAAGATGAACTGCCCGTCTTCCTGTTTGTTCAAGACGACGCAAGCTTTATCGGTGGTGAGATCTACGCCGACTTGCTTGTTGAGGCTGGGCCGCTGGGCGCTGATTGGGAGTTCAGTGCCAGCCTCGATTTCGTAGAGGCTGATTTGGATAGCGGCGGCAATGTGCCGTTCATTCCGCCGGTGACACTGAATGCCGGTGCGAGCGCCGAATGGGGGCCATGGCAGCTTGGCGCAGCCGTGACGGTCGCTGGCGATCAGGCTGACCCTGGCGCGGGACAGTTGCAGACGGACGGGTACACGACACTCGACCTTCGCGCTGAAATCGACCTCTCTGACTTCGGCATTGGCGGCGACGGCACCGAAGCCTTTGTCGAAGCGCGTAACGTCACGGATGAAGAAGTTCGGTTCGCGACGTCGGTTCTCAAAGACGTCGCACCGGCTCCGGGTCAGAATATCCGGGTTGGCGTGCGCGCTGCCTTCTAGCTGAATTCGCTGCCCCGCGGTTTTACTGTGGGGCAGCGCTGTGTTTTTTGTGCTACTCTGAGCGCCTTTGGCGCAGCAACACGAAGCAGGTTCCGGTCTGGCTGCGCCAGGCCATGAACCAGTCTCAGGGCTGTTTTCCAGCGCCTTTGCCCGCCCAGCGCGTGACAGGTCGGTGATTTAGTCAAATTGTGCTTGGAATAGACTGCGGCGGGTCCGATGTCCGTTGAATACATGAGGCTAACCCCGCAATCCTATCAGGAGCTCGACTGGCGATCAGTCCGCCCGATTACCCATGCTTTCGGCGTCGGAGGGGACGAGAGCAGAAGGTTGGCCCGTTTGAGACTCATCCTGAGCGAAGTCGAAGGGTGAGGCGGGCGTCTGGGAAGCACGGCCCTTTATCCTTCGACTTCGCTCAGGATGAGGGCCTATAGAGCTGAGGTCGGCCCCTGACCCAAAGCAGCGATCATTTGCAGCGGAGTGGCGCGCATGAAGCCGCAGTGACGTGCACATATTGAGTCTCTGGCTAGTGCCCGGATTCAGGTGATCTTGAATCGCATCACAAATTGGATACAATTAACAAAAATGTCTGCAGCTCGTTACATTCGGGCGCGGAGCACTGGCAATGATGCGCTGAGACATCACGAGATGGAAGACCAAATGAGGGCGGAACATGAAGTGTAGTGGACAGCTCAGGATACTGGTCATTCTGGTTCTTGCCGGCCTCCTGCCCGGCTGCAGTGGAGGTGGTGGTGGAGCATCACCAGCCCCGCCAGCCGCGCCGCCGCCAGCCATGGATACAGTGCCCGATCAGTTCAGCTTCACCGACGTTGAAAATGCTGCGCTGGGCGCCGTGGTGGTGTCGAATGAGATCATCGTTTCGGGCATCAACATCGCGACCAATATATCGGTCACAGGCGGCGAGTACGCGATCGGATCCGGCGCTTTCACTTCGACCAGCGGAACCGTTTCAAATGGCAACCGCGTGAGAGTCCGAGGCACCGCTGCGGCAACTTATGACACTGAGAGAGATGTGGACCTGACGATCGGCGGTGTCAGCGACACGTTCTCGATTGCAACCGGCACAGCGCCGACCGTTACCGTCAGCGTAAACATTGACATCAAGCACAGTGTCGGCGGCGCAGAGGCCTTTGACCGGCAGAAATTCATCACAGTGCATTCGTCCAATACAGGCCGCGATTGGTTCGGCGGCAACAGTCAGAGCCTTGGCGCGCCGAATGCCATCGCTGATCTGATGAGTGATTTTATGGACGGCTTTGATGTCTATTTCGGGCGCGACACCGGCTTGATGTTATTTCGCCTGAATCAACTGCCGGAAAACCCTGCCATGCCGGGCTTTGTCGATGGCGATGCGATGACCACAGACGGCGGTGATGCGCGTTCCCTGTACACAGATGATAGCGGCCCGGAAGCCGCGCTTAGCCGCGCGCATGAAGACCGCCAGCAAGATGCAATCCTGGCCGCTCACCTGCACCCCTATTGGCCGGACGGCCAACAAACAAACCAGGGCTGGGCCTTCTCGCAGGTCGATAGTGCGGCAGAGCCCTTTGGCTCAGCGACAGGCGATTTTTTTGGCCAGTATTTGCTGAAATATTTCAATCGCGGTTCGAGCGACCCGGATGGGCAGCCCAAGCCGCGCTATATGGAGGTCGTCAATGAGCCGCTCTACGATCTGGTTGACACGGCCGCTATGGCGGAACCCTTCGACAAAATATTCCAGTTCCACAAGACCGTTGCCGACCGTATTCGCGCCACGGTTGCCGCGTTTCCCGGAGACAATAATGATGTTCTGATCGGTGGTTATACAGCTGCGTTTCCAGACTTTGAGAAGAACGGGTTCCAGCGCTGGGTTGAGCGCCACAAGCGCTTCATTGACCTGGTTGGCACCGACATGGATTTCATCTCGATTCATCTCTACGACTTTGCCGGGATCCAGACCGGTGGGGCGACACGCCAACAGTATCGCAAGGGCAGCAATGTCGAAGCGACGTTTGACCTGCTCGAAGCCTATTCAGAAAGTGTGTTGGGCGCGCCGGCACCGCTGGTGGTGTCAGAGTATGGCGCCCGCATCCACGTGATGGAGAACCAGCCCTGGTCGGCTGAACGCGACGGCATCCAGATGCGCGGCATCGACGCGCTACAAGTCCAGATGATGGAACGCCCGCACCTGATCCTGAAAGCGGTGCCGTTCATCGTATTGAAAGCAGAATGGGGCCGGACAAGTGTGCCATACCCCTGGCGTCTTCTCAGGCAAGCCAAGGAAGCGGGAGGTCAGTCGGGCGAAGAGTGGGTGTACACTGATCTGGTCAAACACTACCAGCTTTGGGCCAATGTTCGCGGCACGCGCGTGGACACATTTGCAACTGATCCCGACATCCAGGTGGATGCCTATCTGGAGGGTGATCGGCTGCACCTGATCCTGAACAGCCTGGAGTTTGAAGACACGCGATTTGATCTGGAACTATTGGGCCTTGGCGGCGTTCAGGTTGACCGTGCAACCGTCCGTCATCTTCATACCGATGGCAGCGGCAATCCTGTTCTGGAAGAGACCATACTAAGCGATCTCTCATCAACCATCACGCTCGGCGCTGAAGCAACCATGATCATCGAAATCGAACTCGGGCAAGGCGTGACACCGTCTGAAACATCGACTGAAACAAAGGTCTTTTCGCCTAATATGCTGGTCCCGATAGTGGCCTCCCAGCAGCTTGATTTTTCGGTGGACGGGTTGAGCCTTGGCGCGCAGGGCGAGGCCATGCTGCGCCTGGCCGTTGGGCGTGACCACGGCTTGTCCCTTACACCTGCAATCATGGTCAACTCGGTAGCCGTGGCCGTCCCGGCGGACTTCCGGGGCTATGACCAAGACTTAAACGGGACAGGCCGAGAAAGCTTCTTCGGGGTTATCGAAATCCCTGTGCCATATTCAGCTCTACAGACCAATAATACCGTGTCTGTGACATTCCCGGATGGCGGCGGTCATATCTCAACGCTCGGCCTGCAGGTGTTTGAGCAAACCAGAGTCGTGGTGCGCCCTTGATCCGGCAATGCCCGGTTTCAGTCACCTGGTCGCACCACCCCGATGCGGCCAGAGGCAGGTTCGCCTGCCAGAAAAGACCGGCCCGGATCGACCAGAAGCCTGTGTCGCCGCATGGCCGTGCGGCCAAGGATCAGCGGGAAACCCATATTATCGCGATCGGCAAGTGAGACATCGATCAGCCAATGGCGTTTCGCCAGAATGACAGTTGTCTTGATGACCAAGCGCTCTTCCGGAACGCCGCTGGTATTCTTGATCGCCCTCGTATCGACGAGTTTCGCAGAACATGGGGTAATTGGGCCATGGTCGGTCAGCGGCGCACCGAACCTCACCCACGCTTCATCGTCGCGGGTGAAGGGCTCGATATTGACGGCATGCAGCGCCGAGGTTCTGGCGCCCGTATCGATTTTGGCGCGCAGCTTGGGAATCCCCAGATCAGGAAACCCGACATATTCGCGCCATCCAATTTCAAACCGAGGCTTCACCATGCTAGACGATTTCATCTTCATAGAACATGTCGGCGCGGGCGAGCTGTCCAACAACCATTTCCATCTTCTCAGAGACGTCTTCGGCGCGTGATGACCGGGCGATATGCGCCACGGCGTCGCCCTCATTGATCACGGGCAGGCTGGCCCGGCCAATGATCACGCCAGGCGCAGAGGCAAGAATATCCTCTTCATGATCTCCGAACACGTCGCTGACAACACCGATCCGCTCATCCTTGGCGACGGGGTCTCCGAGCTTCTTGAACAAACGCAACAGCCCGCCCTCGGGAGACCGCACCCAATAGCTGCTATTTGCAACGAAGGAAGGCGCGCGCGCTGGCGCAACCTTTTTGGCGTCAATCATTCCGGCATGGACCATGACTCTGAGTATACCAGCAAGGCCTGCACGGATGGAACGCTCGTCAAATCTCAGGCCCTCACCGGCCTCATAGACCAGGGTCGGTACGCCCAGTTTGAACGCACTTTCGCGCAGCGAACCATCGCGCAGGGGTGACTTCATGACCACCGGCGCACCAAAAGCCTTGGCGAGATCGACCAGGCCTTCATCAGCGTCCGCAATCCTGATCTGCGGCAGGTTTTCGCGGTGAATCGCGGCAGAATGAATGTCGATGCCATAGTCAGACTTCTTGACAACATGCTCCAGGAATGAATTGGCGAGACGCGCGGCGAGCGAGCCTTTGGCACTACCCGGAAAGCATCGGTTGAGGTCGCGCCGGTCCGGCAAGTAGCGCGACCGATTGAGAAAGCCATAGCTGTTGACGATCGGGACAAAGATCAGCGTCCCTTTGAGGGACTTGAGTGCGGGGCGCTCAATCAGTCGGCGAATGATTTCCAGTCCAATAATCTCGTCGCCGTGAACGGTCGAACTGACAAACAGGGTGGGACCGGCCTGTTTGCCGTGAATGATCCGTATCTGCAAACCAATTGGCGATCCGTTTGAAAGACGACTAATCGGGATTTCCAGTGTTTCGGACGTCCCGGGAGGCACTTCAGTATCTGCAAATTTAAAGGGTTCAGCGCGAACCATGGACTAACCCTTACCCTTGGTGGCCGTGCGATGGGGCTTGGCATTGTTCTCGATAAATTCGATGACTTTCCCGGCCACATCAATCCCCGTCGCATTTTCGAGGCCTTCCAGGCCTGGCGAAGAGTTCACTTCCATGACCACCGGGCCGTCTTTTGCGCGCAGCATATCAACGCCGCAGACGTTCAGGCCCATCGCTTTAGCCGATTTCAGCGCAGTCGCCCTCTCGGCGGCGGTTAGTTTTACGACTTTCGCAGAGCCGCCGCGGTGCAGGTTGGACCGAAAATCACCGTCGGCGCCGGTGCGCATCATCGCTGCGACGACTTTCCCGCCAATAACGAATGCGCGAAGATCAGACGACCCTGCCTCCTTGACGAAGCGCTGCACGAGTATGTTCACATTGACGCCCCGAAAGGCTTCAACCATCGACTTTGCGGAACGCTCCGTATCGGCCAGCACAACGCCAATGCCTTGCGTACCTTCCAGCAGTTTGATGACAACCGGCGCGCCGCCAACGGTTTCGATAATCTCTTCGGTGAATTTGGACTCATGCGCGAAAGTTGTATCCGGCAGTCCAATACCCTTGCGCGCCAGAAGTTGCATCGAACGCAATTTGTCACGTGACCGGCCAATCGCCACGGATTCATTCAATGGATAGGTGCCCATGATCTCAAACTGGCGCAGAACCGCCAGGCCGTAAAACGTCACTGACGCGCCGATCCGCGGGATAACGGCATCATATTCCTCAAGCGGCTCGCCCCTATAGAAGAGCTGCGAATTGTTTGATCGGATGTTGAGATAGCATTTCAGCGTGTCGATAATATCCAACTCGTGACCGCGTTGTTCAGCCGCCTCCTTCAAGCGTTTGTGGGAATAGAGGTTAGCGTTGCGGGCAAGCATGGCGATTTTCATCGAATAGTTCCTGTGATGCAGCCAAATCCATATTTCGCTGTCCGTGTCTTAGAGGGTCAATGAATGCGCTATGCAATACGTGATCGCATTGAGCCATCAGAAAGCAGGAAAATATTCAATCGATATGGGAGTTTACTGCAGCAAACGGCGCGGAAATATTGGTGTTTGGCATTACGAGAGATCAATTGCCGATTGTTGACAAAACTTGTACTTGATCTGTTGCTACCATAGGCTTCACCCGGCGAGGAGACCGGGTGATGAAGAAGACTATTTCAGGCGCAATCATACTTGCATGTTCGCTTGTCGTTCAATGCGCAAGCCATGCCGAGGATAGCACGACGCAACCAAACATCTTGTGGATCATCACAGATGATCACCGACCCGATTCAATTCAGGAATACAATCTCGCCACAACCGGTAAAAGCCAAAGCGAACTGGGCTATGTCTGGTCGCCGAATACCGACAAACTGATCCGCGAAGGTGTGCTGTTCACCAACGCCTTCAACCAGGCGCCAGCCTGCGGACCGTCGCGTGCGTCAATGCATATGGGAAGATATCCGTTCAGAAGCGGAAAATATGCCTGGGAGGCGGTCCATCAGGAAGCGGATATTGCCAAACCAACCCTGTCACAGACGCTGCATGAGGCCGGATATGGCACTGCCTTGATCGGCAAATCTCATCACGGCGTTTCGCGCTTTCGCCCCAACTCGGCTGAAGGCATAGAGACGCGCCGGGAGAACCAGAAAACCCTGCGGTCGGACATCTTCGATTTCGAGCTGGACTTTGGCCGTGACCTCGAACGCAATGGGATTGGCGATCTTGTCTCTACCGGGGCCTATGGCTTGAAGGACGGTGTCCTGATGCGCAAGGATTCAACCGAAACGATCTACTATCAGAACGGTGAGATCAAGTCTTACACATTGTCGAAAGAGAACCGGGAACTCACACCAGAGGAAGCCGCCATCAAGGCAGGTGTGGAAGAAGAATTCGACATCTTGCGGGCCTATACGCGCATCAACGAGGAATTGATCCTCGGCGGACGTAATCCCAGAGTGGCGGGTGAGACGATCGATGCGAGCATCGTCAAGGAGTTCAAAGCCTATCTCGACAATTCAGACCGTCGTTATGACACGCTGTGGGGCAAGAAAGTGACCGGCCCCGATGCTGAAAAACCGCTCTTCATAAATCTCGGATTTCACCTCCCCCACACCCCGGTATTACCACCGGAGAGTTTCAGAGACCGGTTCAAGGACAAGGACTATGTCATCCCAGCGTTCGACACCGAAGAACTGTCGACCTGGCCGGGCCAGCTATTACAGACCTATAATGAGTCCAAGACCGACGCCATGAAACCGGAGGAAAAGCTTCAGGCGATCCGGGACTATTATGCCTTCACGGCTTATGGGGATGCCCTGATTGGTGAGGCGGTCGACGCGTTCAAAGCCTATTCTGAGGATCAGGGGCGCGAGTGGATGATCGTTTATACGGTCGGCGACCATGGCTGGCATCTCGGCGAGCAAGGCATCATGGCCAAGTTCGGGGTATGGAAACAGTCCCTCAATGGCGCGGTCATCGTGGTATCGTCAGACAAGCAAAGCTGGCCGCCCGGAACGGTGGTTGATCGTTTTGTCGAGTATGTCGACTTTGCACCAACCTTCCTTGATGCCGCTGGCGTCGATACCGCACAGCCGCAATTTGATTATCTCGATGGCATCGAACTGCCGCTCGTGATGAGTGAGCCGAGTGCAGAGCGCGACTATATTCTTGGCGAGATGAACCTGGTTCATGGCCATCGCGCCTATCTGCGCACCAAGGAGTTTTCGTTTTCGATGCGCACTCGAAATCGGCGGAAAGTCGCCGAAACGCCGCTGCTGAATGACAATATCCTCTGGGCGCTGGAAACCGACCCCATGAACGTGGACCTGGCGCTTTACGATCTGCGCGCCGATCCACTGGAGCGCAAGAATGTCGCCTACACGCATGAATATCTCGGCCTGTCACTTTGGTTCCGTGACAAGCTCGGCAAGATCGTTCTTGGGGACGGGCGGACCGAGGTCGATTGGAGCCAGGCCAACAGCTACAATATCAGCAGTTTTGCCGGGGGTGCGGACGACAAGAAGATCGACATTCCCGAAGCGATCATCCCGGAAATCGGCGAGAACTGGAACCCGCGGCCACTGAACTACTAGCCCTGCGGCGGGCCTTCAGTCGCTGTATCTAGGCGCTTCGCTGCAGCATGCGGCGGCGCTGCACCGAGCTTGGAATGTTCAGGCTTTCGCGATATTTGGCGACCGTGCGGCGGGCAATGTCGATGCCGAACTCGGTCAGGATTTCGACAATCTTGTCATCGGAGAGGACCGATGCGCCCTCTTCATCAATCAGGGTCTTGATCCGGTAGCGCACAGCTTCTGCGCTATGAGCCTCGCCGCCGCCTGTTGACGGGATCGCCGCCGAGAAGAAATATTTCAACTCAAACAGGCCGCGCGGAGTGGCCATGTACTTGTTCGAGGTGACGCGGCTAACCGTGCTTTCGTGCATCTCGATGGCGTCGGCGACCTGTTTCAAATTGAGCGGGCGCAGATGCGCAACACCATGCGCGAAGAAAGCATCCTGCTGGCGGACAATCTCGCTTGCGACCTTGAGGATGGTGCGAGCGCGCTGGTCGAGTGACTTGATCAGCCAGGTTGCATTGGCGGCGCATTCGGAGATGAATTCCTTCTCCTGATCGCGCATTTTAATCGCTGTGACTTCGGCATAATAGGCCTTGTCCATGAGAACGCGCGGCAGGGTCTCGCTGTTCAGTTCAACCGCGAACATGCCGTTGGGCAGTTCCTTGATATAGACGTCCGGGGCGACTGCGATGGTCGCCTCGGTCGCGAAGTTTGCACCGGGACGGGGGCTAAGCTCACGCAGCTCGGCCAGCATGTCGGCAATGTCTTCCTTATCGACACCGCAGACATCGGCGAGGCCGCGAATATCATGCTTGGCCGCAAGGTGAAGATTGTCGAGCATCGCCGCCATGGCCGGGTCAAACCGGTTGCGCTCTTTCAGCTGCAGGGCGAGGCATTCATTGAGATCGCGCGCCATCACGCCGGTCGGGTCAAAGCCCTGACAGACCTCAAGCAC
>CAYGKE010000041.1:0-23294 GCA_964350465.1 uncultured Hyphomonas sp. | reverse complement strand
GTGACCCAGCCCCCTGATCCGGGCCGTTCATTATGAGAGTCTGTTCGCCTTTCTTTCTTTTGTTGATGGGCTGGTCAAGGCCCGGTGAGTGGAGCTTTCCATATTGCGTAGGTCGCCGGGCCTTCGGCGGCTCAGCCGCCGCATGTAGGTCAGAGGCGCAAGGCCGCCCAGTGACGTGTGCGGCCTGACAGTGTTGTAGTCGACGCGCCAGGCCTCGATAAGGCTGCGAGCATGACTGAGGCTGTCGAACAGATGTTCGTTTAGACACTCATCACGGAAGCGGCCGTTGAAGCTTTCGACGAAGGCATTTTGTGTCGGTTTTCCGGGTGCAATGTAGTGCCATTCGACACCCGTCTTCTTTGCCCATTTGAGGATCGCATGGCTGGTCAGCTCTGTCCCGTTGTCCGAGACAATCATATCCGGCTTGCTGCGAGCTTCGATCAGGCGTGACAGTTCGCGTGCCACCCGCGTTCCAGAGATCGAGGTATCGACCAGGATGGTCAGCGCTTCACGTGCGAAGTCGTCGACCACATTCAGTGTTCTGAACCGCCTTCCATCTGACAAAGCATCAGACACAAAGTCGAGGCTCCAGCGCTGGTTCGGGCCTGTTGGTACCAGCATCGGCGCGCGTGTCCCGACAGCACGCTTACGGCCCCGGCGGCGCTTCACCGACAGGCCTTCCTCGGTATAGATCCGGAACACCTTCTTGTGGTTTGCATAGAAACCCTCCCGTTCAAGCAAGATGCCCAGTCGGCGATAACCAAACCGGCGACGCTTGCCTGCCAGGGCCTTTAACTCTTCTCGCAGTGCCTCATCATTGCCAGCTGCCTTCTCATACTGAAACGTGGAACGATCCAGCTTTGCCAGCTTGCACGCCCGACGCTCGCTTAGTTCGTGCACCGTCATCATGTGCTGCACAGCCTTGCGTTTGTCGTCGGGCGTCAGAAGTTTTTTGAGGCAAGGTCCTTCAAGGCGGCGTTGTCCAGCATCTGTTCGGCCAGTAATCGCTTCAGCTTGCCATTCTCGGCCTCCAGCGTTCGAAGCCGCTGGGCGTCCGATACCGTCATCCCGCCAAACTTGGCTTTGTATTTGTAGAACGTTGCATCCGACAGGCCGTGCTTGCGGCATATCTCCGCCGTCTTCACACCTGCTTCGTGCTCTCGGATCATCCCGATGATCTGTTCTTCTGAAAATCTGCTCTTGCGCATGTCTCATCCTCTTCAATCGAGGACTCTGCAAATTAGTGGCCGGAATTTACGGGGCTGGGTCATCCAGTACATGCCTACGTAAATCGCGGAATATCCACTTAAAAAAAGAGCTAATTGTTCGCCTGTTGCTGTAGTTCGAGAAGCTCCTTACGGGCTTTGAGAAGCGCAATTTCAGCTTGTAGAGAAGCTGTTTCCTCAGCAATTGCTGCCGAAACGGTGTTTGGGTTTTGAAGTTCAAGCAATTTTTTTTCTTTCTCGAGCATCGCAATTTCATAATCTACAAGGGCAACTTGCTCGGCTCTTTGCGCGGCACCTTCCGTTCTCGCGGTCTGAATAGCTTTCAACTCTGCCTCAGCGCGCTCTTTTTGGTAAGTTTCGTATTGCTTCGCGGCGTCCGCTGCTGCGCCTAGTAAGCTGGCTGCTTGCGCTGACGTTTTCTTATAAGAAAATTTGTTGACCTGCCCTTTTTGACCAAGTTCAACAGCAAGCGCGTTGTTTTCAAAAAGACCATTGGTGAATGGCAAAAACCGGAGTTGGCCCAACTGAGGTACGATAGCTGCCGCCTCACTCAAAACCAGCTTATCTTTACAAGGGATACTAAGGTAGCTCCCGTCATCGTCCAGGATTGCAGTTGAATTTGACGCGATACAAATCTGCAGTGCACCAGCGACAGGTGGTCTTACGAAGACACCTTTGTCTTTCTTTACATTGCGCGCCGCAATGATTTGCGGTGTCGGCGATTTGGATAAACACTCCTGATCATCTGGTCTTGGAGACGATGAGCAATCGACCGTAGCGGATGTTTCGACTAACTGTATGGCCGTTTTCATTTGGTCCATTAGGCAGTCAATCACGACGGGTTTCGGCATGGGGTGGCTGCCTGCGTGATACGTTCCGCAAACATTATCAGTTCCAAAGCCGGGTACATCCTCGCTATCACTTTTTACCGGCGGATCTAATTCAACAGTCAAAACGTCAAAAAGGAACGCCCCTCCAGGTGGGTTAGATATCCATCGTTCGATTTTTATTTGATCGTCAATTATTTTGTTGAATTCGAAAAACTCCTCAGGCCACTTGTGTTCGACCGACACAGAAAGTGCAGCATTCAGTTTCGCGAGTTCTTCTTGCTTAAGTTTGACGTCCTCTGCGGCTTCTTGCACAGCTATCACCTTGGCGGTGATTTCGGCGACCGCCGCGGCGGGGTCTTGAAATTTTACCGTTAACTTCAATAGCTCAACGGTATTAATTTCGGTTTCAAGATCTTTTGTAAGACCTGCTAAAGCAGTCACTGCCGTTTTTCGATCCGAAATCGCCTTAGCTGCCTCAGGGGTGCAGACGACTTTCGTCGTGTGCGTATAAGTCCCGTCAGGTATAACAAGGGGTTGTCCGTTGAGTTGAGTTGCCTGCACTCGGACCGGATTGGCTATGTTAGCGGCAGAAAGTGCTAGCTTCACAGCCGAACTTACCGCTTCTGCAGTTTTGTCCTCTGCGGACACGTTGATTGATTTTAGTGTTCCAGTCTCTTCGTGAGTTTCGATCTCAAATACAGAGGTTTTCCAGAAACTGGACAGGGCATCATAGTCGATAGTGTACTGTTCGCCTGATTTGAAAGAAGGCGTCGCGACCGCGGACACGTTAATTTTGAAATCGCCGATAGGCTTTTCAGGCGTATCATCGTCATTTGTATTGTCTCCCTCCCCCACGAGCTGGTCCTCAGGATCCCTTTCCAGAACGTCCGAGGTGTACTGAACTAGCGCCGTCTGACGTGCATCATCCGAGGCGGAGGTGAAAGGCGTAGCAGGTCCGGGATAGTTGCACTCAGTTAGCGCATATTTGAAGGTCACATCGTACTGCAGCATTGGCAGGGTGTACGGGACGCCCTTTATCGCTGTTCTATTGCTTCCGTTAAGGCCGCTTAAGTCTGATCGTTGAAGATCGGGACTTGTCTCAATCGATGTGCAACCTTGCAGCAGTAAAGCGATGGTCAATAAAGCACCAGTTCGGGCCATAAATCGACGGTTGCTATTTAATACATATTTGCACTGAAAACGGATCATCTCTTAGCCCCCACAAGTTTGATCAATTTTGCAAGATTAAAGCTGAGCGAAAACAACCAAAAAGGCAAGTTATCAATTATAGTTTTCGTATTCAGACGTTCGGTTTTTTGCTTTAATTTGTACACCCATTTTATGTTCTATTGGGACCGAAAATAGACTCTTGAACATGTCCAAAGTCTAGCGCATCACTAAATTCTTGCATTGAACCACGCTGTATTCGAGACTGCGGGCTGAGTTAACCCAACTGACATGAAGTTCGGTATCGCGCTGCTACGCGTGTCCACAGACAAGCAGTTCCATGATGGTGACAGCATTGCCATACAGCAGCAACGGGTCGATGGAGCATCCGAACGTGACGGTGTGACCATCATCCGCTACTTCACCGAACACTACTCTGCCCGAAAAACCAACCGTGCGGTGATTGAGGACATGCTGGTCTTTCTGGATGAGCACCGAGGTGAAATTGAATACGCTTATATCAATGAGATCACTCGGTTTACCCGCGCTGGATCGGAGATGTACCTCTATTTGAAGCGCCAACTTCATGAGCGCGGTGTACAGCTACGTGACGTGATGGGCGTGATCCAGAAGTCGGTGAATACCCTAGACCACCTCGGATTTGGCTATGAGTGGAGTGAAATGTCCCCCAGTCGGATAGCGGAGGTGATGCAGGCCGAATACGCCAATATGGAGGCCAGCCAAATCCTGACCCGAACCATCGGTCAGCAAATCAAACTTGCGCAAGATGGCTACCAGACACGTAGCGCTGACTTTGGTTTTCGGAACGTCAAAATCACGCGCCCCGATGGTAAGAAGGCAACCATCATGGAGCCGCAAGAACCAGAAGCGACTTGGGTGCGAACAATCTTTGAACTGCGCGCAGAGGGTGGTTGGACCGACGACGCCATTTGCGAACACGTTAACGCTATGGGGTATCAGAGCCGAACTATGAACCGACGAGACAAGGCGACGGGCAGTGTGATCGCGGTGACTGGTAAGAATGAACTCAGCCCAAAGCAGCTACAACGGATTGTCTCGAAACCAGTCTATTGCGGCATTCGAGCGGGAAAGTGGAACGAGTATAAGCCTATCAAAACACCGTACCCGGGTTTGGTCACGATCACATTATTCAATCAAGCGAACTACGGCGCGGTTGAAGTGATAGAGCACCGCAATGGCAAGCTTGAACTGAAGCACGGGCGATCGAGAAAGAAAGTATCTTGGCGTGAGAATAACGAATTTCTGTTGCGGCATGTCGTTATGTGCCCGGAATGTGGAAAACCTTTTTGGGCTTCAAAATCAAAAGGAAAAAGCGGGAGACGATTTGGCTACTTTCATTGCGCCCGAGATCACAAGCGAATTAGCTACAATCAAAATGAGTTCCAGGAGACAGTTGGCAATTATCTGCAAAGCCTTGAGCCAAAACGTGGGTTCTTTGGATTGTTCAAAGAGGCTGTTCGAGCAACTTGGGTCGAGAAAAACCGATCACATTCTGAGCAAATGGCGATGGTCGACCAACACATATCAGACCTACGCAGAAAGCAGCAGAATTTGTTGGAGAGGATCACCACTTCTAATTCAACCATTGTCCAGCGGAAGCTAGAACAGGAGGTCGATACGGTCGAAGCTTCAATCAAAGATGCTGAAAAAAGCCGGCCATCAAACGCACTCACGAAAGCTCAAATTGAGGCATTTTTTGAAATTGCGAAAGACCGACTGGAACACCCGGGCGAATACGTCAGGCAAGCTCGCAATCAGCGCGAAATCGAAACAACATGGGCAACGATTTTTACGTCACCTCCGACAATCGAAGAAATAGAAACTGGAACACCGGACTTGTCGCTCATCTATAGGCTTTCTAGCGACCCTCGGGTCGATGAAAGACAGATGGCTGCGGACTTGTCCCTGCACTGGAACACCTTTGAACGAGAAGTGCCGCAGTTTTTCGACTAAGTAATTGTCGGCAAATTTGAAATCATTGCTCTACGGATTTCCTCAGCGCTATTCTTTTCAGATTTGAGCGCACGAAGCATCCGCTGCTTGAAGGCCCGAGGCCGTTGATTAAAAGTGTGCGTAATTACCTCTGCCAGCATTGATTTGTCATCGTAAAGCTTGAGTACATTGGATACATCAGACACTTCAATGTAGCCCTCCAACGTTCCTTTGGCATCCTTCACAATATCAGTGATGGATATGGACTGCTGTAATGCGTTCCATTCGGCTTCCAAATTTACGGCATTATCGCATTCACTAAGTCCCATAGACTTGAGTTTGCGGTCTAAATCTCTTTTGGTCTGTCTAATCGCATAACCGTCCAGGTTCTCTGACGCCTTGTTTAACACAAGAGTCTTTACTTCTTGCAAGTTAGCTTCGATGTCGCTGCTTGCGAAATCAGAGTGAGCGAGAATTTTGGCCCATACATCCGGAAGCAGATAAAAATTTTCGATTTCTGACGTTGGCAGGCAATGTACGCCTGACCTACTTAGATATTCAACTTGCTCATCTGAGCGTCCGTCACGGTCTATGAGTCCAAAGCAACTTTTATGATGAAGTTCTGAGTTCGAATTGAAGCTACGAGTGTTATGTATAACCCGTTCGTGACTTCCAACACTTATCACATTGTACTCAGGAAAAAGGAGTCGAAATATTTCGGCATCAGGTTCTCCTTCAACGAATAATATGTTTTGCCTGCTCCCGAGAATTTTTAAAAGAACCGTGTCTGGCAATCCTGTTTCGTTATCAGCTTTCGCTAACTTCCAAGACGGTCCAGAAGGCAAAAACTCTTCAATCCCATAAATGTTTGCCGATGCACGCGTTGATGCAAACTCTAAGTCATGAGTGATATAAACCAGAGACAGGTCTGGCCTAGCACCCTCTATCTCATCCCACAGGCGACCCAAAATTGATTTATGAATGTGTAATTCCGGTTCGTCGACAATAAGCACCGCATCCTGATCCGCCAAAAGCGCTTGCCCAAGCATGTAGAAAATTACCCGCTCTCCGTCGGACATTTTTGACGCGGCGTAGTTGCTCTCTTCGTCTTGTCCCGGAACAGATATACTAATCTGACCATGGCCAATATTTAGCGACCTATGTGGCAGTACACTGCTCCACAAATCCGCCAACTCCTCTAACTTCGGAACAGGCCGCTCGACAGAAGAGTCGTGTCGCAATTTTTGATTATGCTTCACCGCTACCTGCGCTTGCTCCGCATATAGAGCTTGGAGAACAGCATCGAAATCAGCGAGGGGCTTGATTGCAGGATCCGTCTGTCCGTAGCGTAGTTGACGTGCATTGCGGTCATTCCATCCAGAGTTTCCAAGATGGTATGTCTTCATCGACTCTTCAAAGCTCAGAAGGCTTGGACGATCGTTCAGGGCGATCGATCGTTGCGCGGCAACTCGTCGGACTTTTCGAATATCTGTTATAGCCTGCTCAATTAGAACTCCGAGCCTCGTTTTTCCGGAACCATTTGGCCCAACGAAAATGGTCGGAACATCTGGGGAAAGCTCAATCGTATAATGATCAACTGAATCGTCGGTAATTTCTGGATTTCGTACGGCGGGAACGCGTATTGTATGCATTAGGTATCTCTGAAAAGCTTCCTCGCCATCATCATCGCGATTCTATGGAAAAAATCACGCAAAAAGCCCGTTAACACAGTGTGTGCCTGTGTTCACAAAGATTGGCTGCGGACCTGTCTTCACATTGGAACACCTTTGTCCCTTACGTTCAGGAAGTGCTTTCATCGTTCTGCGACGTCAGGTAATCCCGATATGAGAGTTCGGAAACTTCTGTGAGAATGCCAACGATTTCAGCGATTTCGTCGTCCGAATAGTTCTTTGCAATCATACCCAGAATTCTACGCGCTTTAGCAACCGTGATTTTCGAGGAATTGGGGAGTGGATTTTTGGGCATAATAAAATGCGCACCGCGCTTCTAAAAGCACGTATTTATAAGCTAATTGGCGGGATGAGCGGTTAGAGTTCGCTTGCCTCCATGATCGTGAGAACACGGCGTGTTACATCCGGATCACTCGGATCAGGGCTCGTGCAAGTTCCTGATTGATCGTAGCAGTCGATTTTCCAGAAAAAGCGTTGGCCACCAATTTCAACGGAACCAAAGTCATGCTGCCCGTAAGGGCCTTTTCCGAGCGGAAACTCACTTTGCTCCCGGACGGCCGCCAAGACGCGGGAGCGCATATCGTGAGTTAATGCACGTACACCAGATGTGGTAAGGATAAGACCGCCAATGAAGGTTCTGCGAAGAGAGTCATTTAGACGACGTTCGTTGTTGGCGATTTCTGGATTGTGCATTTGACAGTTTTAACGTCGGCGCAAAGAACAAGTGACAAAACATTCACAAAAGGACTTGTTAAAAATAGATTCCCTGTTCATTTCATAGACCAAGGAAGCTTATTGTTATCCTGCAAATAAACACTCCGTTGCGAAACGGTGGGGGAGGAATTTTGTGCGTATTCTCGACATAACTGTAGCTAGACTGAAGGGGCTCACGCTGGATCAGCCCCTGACCTTTTTCTATCGTGAAGGCATACGGCAGACGCCTCTTCATACCGTCGTTGTAGGAGAGAACGGCGCCGGTAAATCGACCGTTCTTGAGGCTCTGACACTGCCATCGCATGTGAATGTTATGGCTGTAGGTTCGAAAAACCCTTGGGATGATGAAGCATTATCGGTAGTGAAAATTCGTATGCGTCTCAGTGACGGAGCCAACAATGGTGAAGGGACTGAAGGCGTTGTGTTCTTTAGTCGGGCGAAGGACGATGCCCAGTATCTTACGGATCACCTCGCGGATGACGATGAAATCAGTCAGTGGTCGGTATGGGTCGCTGAAAGGTACGCGGACTTTTTAGAGGGGCTCAAAGCGCAAGCGACTTTTAACAGACCGTCAATGGACGCTAGTTCTGAGAGTATCGAAAAACTGCATGAGGCTTATCGGGCAAATCGGGGCGATGGTGACGGACGGTCAGGCACAGGCCGATCACAAGCATTGGCTCAATGGGACGAAGCAGATCAAGAAGAAGCCGATCAAGAATCTGAGAAAACGAACATCGACCGCAAGCTGAAACGCCAGGGTAACATCTTCTATATTAACACCGACCAAAACACATTTGGCTGCGGAAATCATATCCTTGAATCAGCAAAAAATTTCCCTGCAGATGCCGCGAAAATCTTTCATTACCGGCTCCCCGGAACCACCGCGGATGGGAGCCTTCGATCACTAGACGAGATCAACAAGTATTGGCGAAAAATATTTGCAGTCAAGCAAGAGAGGGGAGGCGGTCTTGCTCCAGTTTGGTCTCATCGTCGGGTCAACGAACTGACCTGTGATCACGCCACGGGCGTTACGAAAATCAATATGAATGGGCATCGTAAAGATCACAACTACGATCCAAAATACTTGAGTTCAGGTGAGAACGAAGCTTTCTTCGTACTATCCACTATCGTCAGCTGCCGCCTATTTAACTGTGTCTTGTTGCTTGATGAGCCGGAACTGCACATGCACTTCGAACAACAAATTAAGTATTATCGCCAGCTGCATAAAATTTTCAAAGCGTTCAAAATTCAAGCGATCGTAATAACTCATTCCCATTTTGTTGCGGACGCTGTGTTCTCAAATGCGACCGACTTCAGGCTTGAAGACGAGCCGCGTGAAGCCTCCCCAGAATTTCGGGAACGGCGCAGCCAAATACGAGAAATGAGATACGATCCTCTTATGGAACAGCACACGATCATTGATGATCGTGAGCGGATTGTGGATCACTTAGATGATCTTGCACAAGCTTTTTTCAAACATTTTGCTTAGGAAAATTTTTCGCTGCAGGTCGAATGCTTACTATTCTTGCGATGTTCTCGCGGCTTAGGAAGCGGACAGTCACACACATATTTTTGCTATTTTGTGTTACCGGCATTTGGCCAATGTACCGTCCAAATTTGGGCTTCTTTGCAACAGGCTTGAATATTGTCGGACGTCGACCATGACCTTCTAGAAGCGCTTGTTCCCGCTCTCGCTCCAGTATCGTTTGGACCATTTCTGCAACGGCCTTCGCATCAGCCCGATCAATTCTGCATTTCTGCAATAACTGATTTTCATCATACTCTACGGTTATGGGGGCTTCTCCTATCATGGGAACAGTCTTATTTGAGAATAGCTATCATGCGCAATTCGTCAAATGGGCCCTCTCTTGCAGAAGCTGACAATGAAATGCAAGGTCTGAGCCAGAACAATAGGCACAATTCCTTAAGGAGCAGTTTTTTGGGAGGGGTTACCGCGTTTTGGATACCGTCCGCTCTTATGGGCGTCGGAATTGCAGTTGATGTGTCTATCGCAACAATCAGCCGATTCCACAATAGCTCGCAGACTTGGCGGAACTGGACATTCCCTGTCACGCTTACGCACATCTTTCTGCCTGCCTTTGGTTACTATACATGGTGGCTGCTTGGCGCCACAGCCCCCATGCTGCTTCTGCCGTTGGGCATAATTGCGGCAGTCATTGTTACCGTTTTTTTGTATGAAACGTTCGCAGAGTGGTCCGGCACCAAAGCCCATATACGACTGTCGCCTGTAACAGACCGCCTGTTCTCTGAGTCTTCGGGCTCTTATGGCTGGGTGGCCATTATGGCGGTCAGCATGGACGCGCTTTGGTCAGGGCCGGCCAAGGCATCGGTGGCAGAAGCCTCAAGTTGGACAGGCTATGAGGTGTTCTGGTCTTTCTTTGTTGCTGGTGTGGTCGTAGCAATCGTTGCTCAGGTGTCGTTACTCATAGCAAATCAGCTTCGACGCCTTAACTTCAGTAACGAAAAACATTTGGCCATCTGGTGCATAATCGGAAAATGGCTTGAAGTTTCGGTTATCGGCGGTTTTGGCGTCTTAAGTCTATGGATGGCGTTATCACCTTGGATCGGTTCTGGTAATCTCGCTATCTCTATTCTTCTAGCGGGGGGGAGCGCTTCGATGCTGTTTGTGTGGTATCGAACGGAGCTTTTCGCGAATCAACTGACCGAGTTCGAGCGCGAGTGACTATTAAAAATTTGCTAACACTAGAAAATTGTCCACAGATATGCTTTACCTATCCACAGAGACGCTAATGGAGTGGAACAGGCGAGGAACGGGCTTATATTAACCCCCAACATCGCCGCTACAATCCGCGGCCGGCTATCACACGAGTGAAGTAGGCGCCCGTCCAGTCTCTGAAGAGGACAACTCTTCCAGGGCAATCGACCACCCACCCAGGGGGCGATTGCTTACAAGTTAAATTTCGCCTCCGCCAACCGGAGCCGAAAAATGGGAATTCAGATTACCATTACAAAGTGTGGCCTTTCCGGGGACATCGATGCGGACGGTTCATCCGCATGGTCCTCCGTGACGCTAACAAATTTGAAACTAGACAAGAGAGCCCGCAATTCAAGCGAGAAATCAAGCCGCATTGAGGCGGATGAGCAAACGGCTTGGTTGCGCGCGTGGGGGGCTGATATTCCAATGTTGTCTGCTTCCCGAAAGGGAGGTGCGTCATGACTCTTCGCGAAATCTACGCAAAGAAAGGTTGGCGCAAGCGCACCGAGCAAATGTGCGTTGGGGTGCTTAACGAGGGCAAAGTTCTACCTACCACGAGCCTCCTCAATCCAATTGAGCAAGACATCACTGATGATGCTCAAAAGACGCAAACTGCTCTGACAATAGAGCTACGTGAGTATCTCGAAGCAGATTGCGAGACCATAGACCAATTCCGCGATCCAAACCGCCGCGTACAGTTGACTGTCGCTGAGGTTAAGCGCGAGGTCGATGAGGCGAAAACAAATGCCATTCAGCAGCTTGATACGCTTTTCGAAGAGATACAGCAGACAATCAACAAGATCTTAGCGTTGACGAGCACCGGCGGCGTTGATCCGGACACGCCAAGCTTACGGGCGCGGGCGAAAAAGTCGTCATTTCTACATGGGATTGGCGATTCAGGCGCAGCTGTTGCTTTAATGGCGGCATCCGGGGCCATATCGGGTGGGTTGGTTGGTGCAGCCGCAACTGGCTTGATCGTTCCAATTTTGACGGTTCTAGCTGGTATGTATGCCGGAGACTGGACCTTCCGTGAATATCGTAAGGCTTCCAATAATGGTCTTGTCCGTGGCCTTTTTGGCCTCTCAACCATTGCGCTTACAGCTGGCACGTTTCTGCTGAATTTGGAGTTTGCCGATTTCAGACAGAGCTTGGAACATGGAGCGCCCGCATACCTACGTCCATCGTTGGTAACCGTTGGAATGGCGGCCTATCTGGCAACATTTTTGGCATGGGCTAAGCAGCCAGCGGCATCACCCGAGCTTAAGCTACTGCAGGCAAAACTGTCAGAATTACAGGACGAAGTTCTCTACCACTGTGATGAGGCAACTGAGTTGATCGCCGAGATTTGCGACGAGGCTGGAGACAAGTTGGAGGATCTAATCGCCGAGACGGAGGACGATATAGATCTGATAAAAGAAGCCTATAGCATCTGCCAAGCTGCCCACGAGACATACCTGGATGATCTTCGCTCGGCCTGCAAAGAACATCAGGGTCTGGTGGATCTTCACCGCGCTCAGGTTCGCGAAACCGTCGGCCATTCTGCGACTGTGCCTCAGTACTTCAATACTGCCGTTGATCTGTCCAATGCGTTTGAGTCAGGCTTCGACATCGCCCGGTATAAGTCGAAGTATGACCGCGCTTTGAAGGCGGAAGAAACTCTCGCCAGCACCGTAGCAGGTGGCCATGTCGAGATCGATCAGCTCCGCGAGATCGCCTTGGCGTCTGTCTTAAGCAAAAGACAACAAGAACCCGTCTGGAGAAATGAGACTCTTTCAACACCTCTTATGGAGAATGAAAATGCCGTTCACATCTAATCGCAGATCTCGTTCCGGTTCCCGCGCACGGCGGCGTCCGTGGTGGAAAAAACCATTATCCTATTTCGGCTTGAATAATGGGCCTCGAAACCGCAAACCGCCAAAGATACTAAACCCATTGGCTGCCGGCACAGCTCTTGGGGCCGTCTGCGGTATCGGTTTGTTTGCCTGGGCAACCATCGACAATCAAATAGGTCAATCTCCAGTCATTAGTGCATGCAGCACTGGTCAACCCCCTTCGCCTTTGGCTGTGATCAGCGATACCACCAATGAAATCCCACAAAATTTGGGGGGCAGTGTTGGTGACTTGCTTCGCGAGAAGCTTCCTGCTGGCTTCCAGAAGAACATGGGCGTCTATCTCTACGCTCTAACTGCAGAACCCCATTCACCAGTTAGGAAGGAATTTGCCGAGTGTTCCGGTAAGCGCGGCCGCGATGCCATTGTTGTATTTGAAACAGGCAAAATACTTGAAGAAAAGTGGGAGAGCGATTTCAAAGCACCGTATCTTGATGCGGTTGAGCGTCTACCTGCCAGCAAAACATTGGGTCAATCACCGATCCTCGAAGCCGTTCGTGTAGTGTACGAGGACACCCTCAAGCGTCATCCGACTGCCGAAAGGGTTAGCCTGCATGTTGTAACGGATGGATTGATACACTCCGCTCAGGGCCCAACAATTTATGTCACCAGTGGGTCTCGCTACATTCTAGACCCTGCAATAACGGCCGGCTTGAAAGCCGCAGCGCCTAATTTGGATAAGGCAGAGATCCACCTCCACATCATTCCTCGGCCTGAAATGAAGGATAGGCGTGGGCGTTTGATGCTCCCTCGACAGCGGCTCATCACTGACTGGCTCGTTGACTATTTTGAGAGCGCGGGCGCGACGGTCACCGAGGATCCATTGTGAGGAACCGATGAGCACCAGACGTTCACAACGGCGTATGCTAAACCGGGGCTTGAAAATACCGATCTGGCACCGTCCGCGTTTGCAAAATAGAAGCGCCATGTCCAGCCGCAACCCAACAATATTCTGGTTGTTAGTGATAGCGTGCGCAGCAATCACCCTGTGGCAACCATCACGCGTGGCTGCTTATCCATTCACACTAATGGCCACGATTGCTCACGAATGGGGGCATGCGATTTCCGCCATATTGCTTGGCGGATCAGTGGATACATTGATCGTCACGCCTGATCTCGGCGGATTGGTTAAACACGATACTGCGGGGACGTTGCCGGTGGCCATTGTATCCGCCTCCGGTTTAATCGGACCCAGCCTTGTCGCGGGATTGTTGATCATAGCAGTCCGTAACCTTCAGCAAAGTGCTTTGGCTCTGCTCGTTTTGAGCTCCGCTTTGTTTCTCACCAGCGTTACCATCGCAGGAGATACATTTACACAGGCCAGCACATTCGCTTTGGGCCTGTTCTGCGCTCTGGTGGCCTTTCTTGGTTACGATGAGATTCGCAACTTATTGGCGCAAACCCTGGCCATTTTTATGGGCGTAAATGCCGTATCTGGACTTGATTATGCGTTCGCAGTCGGTGGCCATGTTAATGGCCAGCACTACTATAGCGACACGGCAAAAATGGAAGCGCTGCTAGGTGGTCCGCACTGGTTCTGGGGCACACTGCTTTGCGGATTGGCCTTCATGATTCTGGCGATTTCATTCTCTGCTTCGCTGCGCAGAAACGATAGGGGGCGTGGGTAGTGAGTTTGTGGTCTTTGGGTAGAATTATGAACAAAGCAAGTTTGGATATTTTCGGAAAGTAATCGGTGGTTTCAGCTCTTACTTTTCTCTACAATCCATCTTGTCGGGTACACCCCGAACCCCAGGGCCGCCACCCTCACCAACAAATTGTTATGGCGACCAATCAATACCAACTTGAATACCAACGCGCATACCGCCGTCGAAAGCGGCAGGTGACGCTGACCTTAGAAATTGAAGAATACCGTGTTTGGCGCGACAGAGCTGACCGTGCAGAACGCTCTGTCGGTCAACAGATTCTAGCTGAGGCTCAAACGCATCGCGACAAGACCAGATTGCCGTCAAAAGTCGAGGAGCAAGAGCTCCGTGAGTTGATTCGAATATGGCGCGGCCTAGGCACACTTTTCAATCAATTGGCTCACCAGAGTAACACGTTCAGGCGACTTCTCCATGAACGCAAGGCGCGCGCATTGTTGGCCGATTTAGAAGATACGGCGGCGGCTTGGATTCGCGGTCACGTCAACGAGCCGCCTCATGACTTGTAGAGATAACAATACAATGCTGATAAAAAGTATGGCCCGCAAGGCTCCCAGTTTTGATCAATTGCTCCAGTATTTTGACAAAGAGCAGCATCATAGTGACGAGCGCTTCACCCACAATTGTTATGCAGCAGCAAGTGATCGAAATGGCTTGGTAGCGGAGCTCGAGCACAACGCAACCTTTTTGCCGAAACGGCGGAACGGCAACTTCCTATATCACGAGGTAGTTGCCCTTGAACCGGATTTGCCGGTGTCGCGATCAAAACAAAAACGAATTTTGGTTGATTTGGTGCGCCAATACCTTTGTCGCCGCGCGCCTTATCAACTGGCCGTATTTAAGATCCATAACGAAGAAAATCATCTTCACGCACATATATGCCTCTCTGCCAATGATGCCCGCGGTCGATCCCGTTGTTCGCTTTCAAAATCGGCGTTTGCCCAAATTCAACGTGACCTGGAAATCTACAAATTGGCCACTTATCCGGAACTTGGAAACCGAGAAATCTATTCACAAAAAGCACGCGAGCGGGCCCAACTTGCTAACCACCAGACGCGGACAGTTCGCGAAGACGCGATGGTCCGCCGGAGCGGGCAGAAAAGTCACAAAGAGCATCACGCAGCTACACTGAAAGCTCTCTTCGCAACCGTCTTGTCAGAGCATGAACTGAATGAAACTCTAAAAGACGCGGGTTATGAGCTTTACAAGCGGGGGCGGACGGAAGGAGTTTTGCACCTTCACTCAGGCCGTAAGTTCCGGTTGCAGACCCTCAAACTGGAACCTGCCATGGAGCAAACTCACAGTCGCATCTCCGTATACGCCGAACGACAGGCTGGCGTCTCTCAAGCGCACTCGCACTCACCCAACCAAACACATAGCCGGGGGCGATCATGAAAACCCTTTGGAAGTATTTTTGGGTTTTGGTGTTCATTGGGGCGCTGCCGAGTATCATTCAGACGCTTTGGGTCCAATGGCGGGTCGCTATTCCCGAGCAACAGCTCTGGCGAGAAGCTGTTTTGATTGCGGTCGTGCTGATCGGGCTTGCCGCACTGATCAAGCAGCTTGGTTTGCAAGGAATTTTACAAGGCTTATTAGAAGCGCTGAGAAGTTTCTTCGCTTTCGTTTTTACAGGTGGCGACAGGTGGAGTGGCGCCCGCTACCTGTCGTCTTGGGAATCATTTTTGTTTTTTGGGCGGGGTTCCTCTGGTTGGCTCGTTGACGGTAAACAGCGTCGCCTATCACCGAAGGTGAGCTATCAATCGATCATAACGAGTGCGCTTGCCGGAGCGGGGAAAACATCAAGCCTTGTTTTACCCAACATCTACACTCTCGATGACTGTTCAATGGTCATCACGGACGTGTCAGGTGAGCTGTACGATCAAACTTCAAAATACCTGGTACGTAAGGGGTTTCGAATTCGGGTTTTGAACCTGATGAATTTGGAAAGGAGCCTGGGTTTCAACCCGGTAGTCGGCGCCAATTCATTTTCTGAAATCAGCAAGCTCAGTAGTCTGATCATTCGCTGTAATCCATCTAGCGGTGGCAAGCAGGATGCCTATTGGAATGCGGGTGCCGAGAAATTCATACGCATCATACTGACTTGTTTACGCAATCAGGGGGATGAGCAAAAGCGCCATCTCGGTGAAGTCAAACGATGGCTAGCCATGTTCGATCACTTCGCCGCCAAGCCGGGTGAAAGCCAGTTCGGGCGATGGGTCATGGAGAACACCTTAGACGACCCTAGCACCTGGGATGAATACAAAACCCTAATTGCGGCTCCCGAGAAGGTAGTTGCATCCTTCCTTTCCACGGCTGACGTCGCGTTGCTGCCTCTTGGTAATCGAGAGGTGGCGAGCTTGCTGGAGTTTGATGAACTTGCTCTTGGGTCACTCAGAACTGAGAAAACGGTACTCTACCTTATCTGCCGCCAGCAGGACCTGGTGCACTACAGCTTTATCGTCTCGGCCTTCTTTGCCCAGCTGTTCGATATGCTCCTCCGCGAACTCAACCCCAAGCAGCTTGCCGTCTACAACCTGATTGATGAGGCCGGACAAATTCTCATTCCAGGATTGGATGTGTTTCTGACGACGGCCAGAAAGTACCGCGTGGCGACTTGGTTGTTCCTTCAAGACTATTCTCAATTGGAAAGCCGCTACTCTCGTTCTGAAGCCCAAACCGTCATGGGCGGGATCGGCACGCATCTCCACTTGGCCGGTTCTGACCTCAGAACGGCGCAGCAGATCAGCCAACGGCTCGGCCACAAGGAGCTGGCGACCGGAAAATCAGGCCAGAAACGAACTGAAGCCTTGATGACTGCCGAACAGGTCATCACTATGAAGTCGGATGAAGGCTTGTTGCTACATGCCAATAAGAAGCCGTTTCGGTTCCGCATACGCCCGTTCTTCAAATCAATGCGATTCCGCGGCTACGCCCGGATGGGGGCGGCGGAACTCCCGTATCTTGGGCAGTCGGTTGGAATCGAACTGAAACCAGATACCGATCTGGAAGTTACCACTGACCTTGAAGTCGTAAAAGAAACCCCAGACGCAATCACTGAAACGGAGAATGCCAGTGCCTGAACCGATTCCAAAACTCGAACATGGCCGTCCGGTCGTCACACCCGCAGATATTGCCTTTGAGTTGGCTATCAGCTGGCGTGACTTGGAGGCGAGTAATCACCACTATCGCGAGATCGTTCAATTTCGCCTCGATGAAGAACGCGGTGCGGTTATACCCAACTCGGACCCGCGCAATTGGATTGGCCTAGAAAAGGAAGTGGCCGAGGCCCTGCAGCTGCAAAAAACTGTCGTTGAGAAGAACTTGGGACGCTTCCAAGCATTATCGGCAGCAGAACGCGCCACACTCACCCCAGAACGCCGTTTGGAGTGCCAGACCATCTCATTGTTTTGGGAACGGCAGCAGGCATTGGAGCAGGTATCAGAACATCAGAGACAGGAGCGCGACCATGACCGAAGCCGCTGACGTCCAAAAGAAAACCGCCCCCTACCGAGCCGGGTACAGCGATGGTTTCGGGGCAGGCAAAGATTTTGCTCCCAAGCGCTATCGCCTGTCGATTGTACACTCAATCATCTCCGACCGATACCGCGAGCAATACACCCGAGGATACAAGCAGGGCTATTTTGATGGCAGCACCAAAACCCGCGCTGAAGAATTGCGGTCCATATCTCGAACACAAAACCGAGGCCGCAATGAAAGTGGAGGACGAGGCGATGACTGACGCTCCACAGATTGATCCGCGCCAAGCGATTTGTGAAAATATGGACATAACCCTCTATGGTCGATTCACGGAGTCTGAGGTCTGTGATAAGCTAGGTGTCTCGCTGCCAACTCTACGACGGATGAGAGCGTCAGGCAAAATCGGCTACCTCAAAGTGGGCCGTAAAGTCGAATTTTTTGGTTATCAGTTGTGCGACTATCTGCTCGCGGCGGTAACGATTCCGGAGACCGCCGCATGCCGAAGTACAATGCCACCAAACGATTCCAACTTGGAGATGCTTGGCTCTCACAAAAATCCGGATCGCCCGCATGGTTCCGAACTTGGTACGATTCAAAATCCCGCCAAACACGACGTCGCAGCCTCGGCGTTACGAATTTTGAAGAGGCAAAAGCGCTCCTGACCGATTGGTTTATCACTGAAGCAACAAAATCAAGACGGTCGGCTGACGACGTTATTCTGGCAGAAGTGTTTGCTCGGTTCTACGAGATGCACGGCAGCAAACTGAAGTCTGCTTATCAGGTAAACCTCGCGCTCAGGTACTGGCTTGAATTTTATCCCGAGGACACCGTTCATGAAGCGGGAGATCAAACTCGCCAAGCTGAATTTCGTCAGTGGCTTCAGGATGAAAAGAAACAAAGCCTGTCGAGCGTGCGCAATATTCTGACTATCGGCAAGTCAGCCCTCAATTGGGCTTGGCGAAAGAATGAGATTAAGGAAGTCCCGTATTTTGAATTGGTCAAGGTTCCGAAACCCGATCCGAAGGGCCGACCTCTCAGCATCGAGGAAGTTGCGAAGCTGTTGGAAGCGGCCCAAGAGCCGCATGTAAAGGTCCTGATTGTGTTTTTACTTGGCACCGCTGCTCGAACAGGGGCGATCCTTGATCTGAGGCTCAGTCAAATTGACCTAGATAACCGGATCATTGATCTGAACCCGCCCGCACGCTCGCAAACGTTGAAGTATCGACCAACAGTGAAGCTCCCAGGACAGCTGTTGACTTATGTCGAGACACGCAAACGGCACGCAGAAAAAACCACGGTCGTCCAATATAAGGGCCAACCGGTGAAAAGTATTAAGAAGGCTTGGCGGACACTTCGTACTCGAAGTGAAATTGAGGGGAATGTCGTTACGTACTCCATGCGGCACACGATGGCTCGCTGGATGCGGCAACAGAGCGTACCGGCATGGGAAGTGGCTGCGCAGCTTGGTCATAAGGCTCCCGGCTTCACTACGACAGAGATTTATGCGCCACACGATCCTGCCTACCTGGACAAGGCTGTCGCCGCTATCGACGCTTTTTTAGGTCAAGTTGCGTGCCGTTTGCGTGTCGATGACATCAGTCAGTATCTTCTGAATTCTGAAAAAACACAATAATGTCAATAGCTTAAGTGGCGCTCTGGGGAGGATTCGAACCCCCGACCCCTTGATTCGTAGTCAAGTACTCTATCCAACTGAGCTACCAGAGCAGGCCGAAGGCGGACACATACAGGCGGCGGGCAGGAGATGCAAGCGCCTCTAATCAGTCTTTTTCGCTGGGTCTTGTCTCGGCGCTGTGTGCCTCAAACACGCCGCGCGCGATTGACCGCGCCAGCGTGCTGGCGGCCAGTTCGCCAATCCGGGCAAGCGCGACCGGGCCAGGCTCTGGCAGCGGAATTTTTCCGGTCGAGAGAACAAACACGGCATCGCCATCAAACGGCGCAAAGACCGGCCTGATCGCGCGGGAAAAGCCCGACAGGGCCATTTGTGCGACGCGCTTGGCCTGTCCTGGTGTCAGCATGACATCCGTGGCGACACAGGCAATCGTGGTGTTCTGACCGGGCTGCGGGTTGAGCTTGGCCGCGCCCCAATCATCGGCATCAGCTGAATAGTTGGCAGGTGGGCGATTGCCGCCAAATTCGCTATCATGCTCGAACGGCCAGGCCCAGAAGGCTTCGGTGCCGGGCATATAGACGGATCCGAAACAATTCACCGCCGCAAGCGCGCCCACGGTCATGCCGTCGCCTGTTGTGATGGATGCGGACCCAAGACCGCCCTGGTGCAGGCCTGCTTTGGCACCATAGCCTGCGCCGGAACGGCCAAGCGCAAACTCTGCCCCGGCTGATGCGAGTGCTACTCGGCCAAGCGCCGGATAGGGCGGGGCCTCGCCCCAGGTCTTGTCGCCGCCATTGGCGAGATCATAAAGAATGGCAGATGGAACAATTGGTGCTTTTGGTACGCCGGGCAGGTCAATCAGGCTGAAGCCCCGCCCTTGTGCGCCAAGCACGGCTGCCACGCCATCAGCTGCGCCAAGGCCATAGGCGCTGCCACCAGACAGCACGACGGCGTCAATCTGGTCGACCAGTGTATCCGCGGCGAGCAAGTCCGTCTCACGTGTGCCTGGGCCGCCGCCTGCAACCGCAACTGCTGCTATGGCAGGCGTTTCGGCCAGGATGACAGTTGTGCCGGTCTGGACGTGCTGATCCTCCGCGCAGCCGACCAGAAGGCCCGGCACGTCCGTAATCAGATTTCGTTTCCCCGGCATCGACATGAATCAGGCCTTTCACATGCAGCTCTATAGGCTTTAGGTAGAAGATCAGATTTCGCCAACAGGGATGACGAAAGTATGAAAGCTCACCTTACCATGATCGGGGTTGCTGCGGCGCTGCTTGTAGCCTGCCAGCAGCCGGGTTCAGCGCCAATTGAACCGGTTGAGACCGCCAAGCCTGAGTGGACAAAAGGCGCGATGGTGGCCGCAGCCGATCCACGCGCTGTCGAGGCCGGCCTGGCTGTTCTGCGCGACGGCGGCCATGCCGTTGATGCCGCAATCGCCGCACATGCCGTGCTGGGCCTCGTCGAGCCACAATCCTCTGGGATTGGCGGCGGCGCGTTTATGCTTGTCTATGACCGCGAGACGGACCGCACGACGGTCTATGATGGCCGTGAGACAGCGCCGATGAACGCCGATGAGAACCTGTTTATCGAGAATGGCGAGGTGCTGGGTTTTCTGGAAGCCTGGCAGTCTGGGCGCTCTACCGGCGTGCCGGGTGCAATTGCGCTCTATGATGCCGCGCATCAGGCACATGGCGCCCTTGCCTGGGAGCGGCTGTTTGCCGACGCGATTGAGCTGGCCGAGGATGGCTTTGCAGTATCGCCGCGGCTGGCCAGCCTACTGGCAAATCCACGCTTGCGCGGCGCGACAAGGCTCGATGAGCATCCTGTCAGCGCGGCCTATTTCTATCCCGGTGGGGAACCGCTCGGCGAAGGCACGGTCCGCACCAATGCTGATTATGCCAGCGTCCTTAGGGCTGTCGCAGCTGACGGCCCAAGCGCGTTCTACCAGGGCGAAATCGCGGCAGCGATGGTTGCTACGACCTCAGAGGAGCCATTGCCAGGCGCGCTCACTGTCGCAGACATTTCAGGCTACACCCCGGTGGTGCGCGAGCCGCTGTGCGGGGCGTGGCGGGCCTATACGATCTGTTCGGCGCCGCCGCCATCCTCCGGCGGTGTCGCCCAAAATATGATCATGGGGCTCTATGATCGTTTGTTGCCGGATGAGGCTGACCCCTCTGAAGAGGCGTTTCTAAAGGCTTTTGTCGATGCACAGCGTCTCGCCTATGCTGACCGCGACCATTATGTCGCTGACGCTGATTTCGTGGCGGTGCCAGCTGCTGAACTGATTAATCCTGCCTATCTGGATGCCCGTGCAGGGGAAGCGTTTCCGCCTGCCTCAACGCCGCGCCCCGGTGATCCGGGTGAGGTCTTGGGGACTGGATCCATGATTGGCATGTGGGGGCAGGACCCGACCGAGGATGCGCCAGGCACCACGCATATCAGTATTGTCGACGCCCACGGCAATGCTGTCTCGATGACAGCCACGGTTGAGGCGGCCTTCGGGTCGTCGCGTATGGTGCATGGCTTCCTGCTGAACAATGAATTGACCGATTTTGCCCGGCAGCCACGCATGTCCAACCTGCCTGTGGCAAACGCACCGGGTCCGGGCAAACGCCCACGCTCCTCCATGTCACCGACGCTGATCTTCGACAGCGACGGCGAACTGTTCATGGTGACAGGATCGCCGGGCGGTAATTCGATCATCGCCTATGTCGCCAAGACAATTGTCGGCGTACTTGATTGGGGCAAGTCTGCGCAGGAGGCAGTGGAGCTTCCAAACATCATCGCGCGGGGGCATCAAGTGAATGTCGAGGTTGACCGACCCGGCGGGCCGGAAGCGGCAGAGGCCTTGCGACAGATGGGTTATTCAGTTCAGGAACGGCGCGGTGAGAATAGCGGCCTGCATGTCATTGTCGTGCGTGAGGATGGTCTTGAGGGCGCCGCCGATCCGCGCCGTGAAGGGGTTGCCTTGCCGCTGCAGTGAGGCATTCCTGTCACGGGCTCAGATTACCGGGCTTTGTCATGGGGTTGTCATCTTGCGACTCGCTCGGCTTTGCTTTTAAAGCGGCGGCAGGGCGAATGGGCGAGGTCGGCACTCGATGAAACTGATTTCCTGCAATGCAAACCGGCCTTTGGCCGATCAGATCGCTGATCATCTCGATTGTCCGCTGACGGATGCTGAGGTGAAGACCTTTGCCGACAATGAGATTTTCGTGCGCATCAACGAGAATGTTCGCGGCGAAGACGTGTTCCTGATCCAGTCGACGTCCAAACCTGCCAATGACAATTTGATGGAACTGCTGATCTGTATTGATGCGTTGCGCCGCGCCTCTGCGCACCGGATCACAGCGGTCATCCCGTATTACGGGTATGCCCGGCAGGACCGCAAGACCGATGGACGAACGCCGATCTCGGCCAAGCTGGTCGCCAACCTGATCGCGGGTTCAGGCGCTGATAGAGTGCTGACCATGGATCTTCATGCGGGCCAGATTCAGGGCTTTTTCGATATTCCGACTGATAATATGGTGGCCCAGCCTGTGATGGTGGACGACATAACGCGCCGCTACAACACCAAGGATCTGATGGTTGTCTCTCCGGACGTAGGCGGCGTGGTGCGCGCCCGCTCATTTGCCAAAAGTATCGGCGCAGATCTTGCCATTGTCGATAAACGCCGGCCCGAGGCAGGTGTCTCCGAGGTGATGAACATTATCGGTGATGTTGATGGCCGCGCCTGTATTCTGGTCGACGATATTTGCGATTCTGGTGGCACGCTTTGTAATGCGGCAGCCGCCTTGAAGGACGAAGGCGCGACCTCAGTTAGCGCCTATATCACGCACGGCGTCCTTTCGAACAATGCAACCGGACGGATCGACAAATCGGTGATGGATGAGCTGGTAATCTGCAACACGATTAATCCCAGCGATGCAGACCTGAAGTCCAAGAAACTGCGTGTGCTCTCGGTCGCGCCGCTTCTGGGCGAAGCGATCCGCAGAATTGCCAATAATGAGAGCGTATCAAAACTGTTCGACTAGGCCCCGGTCTTATCGCAGAGGATCAGACCTTCGACCGATTCAGGGTCAACATGCTCGCCGTCCTGAAACACTTCGAAATGTAGATGAGTGCCAAAGGCACTGCCTGACTCGCCGACCTTGCCGATCAGATCGCCTGCCTTGATATGCTGACCTTTGTGGACCAGCGATTTGTACATCTGCGCGAACCGTAGCTTCCGGCCATCCTCCAGCAGGATATCGACCGTGTTGCCATAGTCGCGCTTGTTTGTTGATTGCAGGACTTTGGCG
>CAYGKE010000040.1:0-23463 GCA_964350465.1 uncultured Hyphomonas sp. | reverse complement strand
CCAAATCAAAGATGAAACTATGGAGCTTGACCGAGATGCCCAATTAGAGAAGCAGACATACAAAAAAGGCAATTACTCGAAGTGCTTTCCGGGAAATCCAGCTCGCTTTAGCAGCCATCGCAAAGTCGATGTTTGTAACGCACTTTCACCAGCAGAAATTGTTTCAGAGCGGGGGCGCTTCATTGTGTCAATCATTCGAAATGAGATGCCGTGGTTCGTTTCGAAGAACTCCACGTCGAACTCCGGCTCAATATTCTTGAGCTTGCGAATAAGCGCCGTCTTGAATTGTGGCGTCGAAGAAGCTGGAGTCCGGACCATACCATTCAATAACATCTGACTGCTGCTGATCAAGTCGACCAACGTCCGCTTAGACGCCGAAAGCAGGCAATTCAAAGTTTTATCTAGCCGTAGAATGGGGCTTGCCCCGCCGCGCTTAATCCCTGCCGAATCCCGTGATTGTCCCATCAAACATCGGCGTTTCAGCAAACTTATCCTCCCCCACTTGAACTGACCCTATACTGAGCCTCAATTGACCCCTGATTGAGCCTATTCTGAACCGATGATCTTTGACCGCTATCGCGACCTGTTTGAGGACTGCCCGCCTGTCTTCTGGCCGTGGCTGTGGTTGCAGCTGGCCTTCCTGCTGGCGCTGAAGGACCAGGATGGCCGCGAGCGGCTGATCATGGTCTCGGCCTGGGGACAGGTCATCGTGCTGGCACTGGGCGATGATCCCTATGCGCCGAAGCGTTGGCGCGCGGAGGATATGCGCAAGTATGTCCGGCCTTTGCGTGACCGGCTTTTCGATCTCTCCGCAGATGCCCGCGCAGGCGGGTATCCAGGGACGGGTCGCTACTCCAAGGAGTGGGCCGGCGTGTCGGTCCATGGGCACCCGTCTGCACGGGTGCCTGCGGCGGAGGTGAGGTGCTGTCTCCCGCGCACCTCCGACCCGCCTCTGTCTCTCCCAGGCACAATTTGATCAAACCACCGACCTGCCACGCGCTGGGCGGTCGCAGGTGCTGGATCAAACAGCCCTGAGCCTGGTTCATGGCCTGGCGCAGCCAGACCGGAACCTGCTTGATCAAAAACCTCTGAGCCTGGTCTATGTGAGGGCCAAAGGCTCGATACGAGACCTGCTTCGTGTTGCTGCGCCAAAGGCACTCAGAGCAACACAAAAAACAAAGTGCCCCGCGCGGAGGGGACTCGCGCGGGGCTATGGTCTACCGGATTGCCCGCCGCTCGGGTGGGACAAGAGAGGGCTCTAATCGGCAAGCACGGTCGGCCAATTCTGGTCAGCATCTGTGATGAAGCCAGCGCGGTTCTTGTCCCACTTCTTCTGGATGCCCTTATTGTAATTGAGATAGAGTTTGCCATCGACCACGGCCCAGCGTCTCGCGTCGCCCTTAGCGGTTTTGCCTTTTGCCACGGCCCAGGCGCAGTATCCGCCATATTGCGGCGCATAGGCTTCGGGATTGGCCTCGAACAGCGCAAGGTGTTCAGCACTGGAGAATTGCACGTCGGCGCCCTGATAAGTCGTGGTATAATCGCCGCTGCCTTTGGTCGCTTCACCGAGGGTGAAATAGGCGACCGGGTCATAACCCTGCAAGGCGAGGTTGGAGTTGCGCGACGTGTAGATCGCGTCCTTGTCGGCAAAGGCGGCAGGCGCGGCGATCAGGCTCGGCGCAGTGATCAGCGCGGCGGCAGCGAGGAGGGTGCGGAGTTTCATGGCTCGGAGTCCTTTTCGGAAAGTGTAAATCAGGATTGTGGCAGGAGCGCGCGGCGAAGATCACCAACCAGGCCAGCAAGTTCCTTGCGGCGAATGACGAGCATCAGGACCGAGGTCGCCCAGACCACGCAGGCCATGACAAACAGGCCGCCGCCATCATTGTTCGGGTCAATGCCGAGCGGGGTGAAAAGGTGGAAACTGATCGCGCCGGTCATCACCGCAACTGCGATCAGCGCGCCAATCGCCTGCAGGCGGCGCAGGGCCGGGTGGATACCAGCGAGCAGCAGAGCAGCGGCGAACAGTTCAGCCGTGCCAATGACATATTGGCTGAACAAGCCGGTCTGCGCGAACAGGCCATCAGCGCCAAGGCTCGCAGCCCATTCGTTCAGCTTGCCGAAGATCGTCTGGGTTTCAGGTGCATTGGTGAATTTGAAGCGCAAACTATCAAGGAAGACGATAGAGGCGATCACCGCGATGCCATGCGGCGCAAAGGACTTGGCTTTGTTGAAAAGTGTCGGTTGGGTGAGTGTTGTATCAGTCATATCGGTTACCCCTCTTGCTATGTTGGTAATCTACGCCTCTATCACATCACTTGCGATAAACAGGCGCGTGATACGCGATCACGCTTAAGCGAGCAGCGTGTGAAAAAGCCCGCCAGACCAGGCCTGACGGGCTTCAACAAGGTTAAGTTGATCGTCTATGCGAGCGCTGCTTCGCGTTTCGCTTTCGGGGTCCAGGCATGTTTCTGGAAAGCTTCATTCACCGGGGTCTCGGCGACATGATTGGTATAATTGGAAATCACTTTCAGCGAGATACCGAGGATAACTGCAAGCACTGAAGCGCGGTCCCAACCGGCAGCGAGGAAGGTATCAACGTCAGCGTCAGAGACAAAGCCGCGATCAATCACAGTCTTCTTGGTGAAAACGCGCAGGGCCTCAAGGCGCGGATCATCAATCGGGCGATCTTCACGGACAGCTGCGATGACATCCAGGTCAAGGCCCTGACCTTCAGAGATGGTCGTATGAGCTGCAACACAGAAGTGGCATTCATTCTCGACGCTGGCGGTAATCGTGACAATCTGCTGTTCGAGCGGCGAGAGGCCGGACTTGCCGAGCTGCTCAGACAGCGTCGTGTAGGCATTCAGCACAGTCGGGTTCTCTGCGAACACCGCATAGAGGCTTGGGACGAAGCCCATCTTCTTGTTGACGCCAGCGATAAAGTCGCGGGCACCCTCAGGGGCAGTCGTCTCGTCGTGCAATGTAAACTTGGCCATGATCGGCTCCTTCAAATTTGTGCGGCATTGGGGGAGTGTTCGTCCGCTATGAAAGGAAGATGGGCCACACCCCCTTGTTTATGAACTGGGGCGCATCCCATATGATCCATGCAAATCTGGAATAGACGGGGCACGCAGTATGGACCGCATCGATGCGATGAGACTTTTCTTGCGGGTGGCAGATGCCGGGAGTTTCTCGCGTGCGGCAGCTGATCTTAGCATCGGGCAACCAACCGTCTCTCGCCGCATCCAGGATCTCGAACACCAACTCGGCGCCGAGCTGTTTCACCGCACGACAAGAGCCCTAAGCCTGACAGAAGCCGGCCAGCGCTTTTATTCGCGCGCGCAGGATATTCTTGGCGAATTTGACGAGGCCGAAGCTGAAGCGCGCGGCCTCGACAAGGAACCGGTCGGCATGCTCCGCATCAGTGCGCCGAACTCGTTCGCGCAACTGGTCATCACCCCTGCGGTCGCGCCCTTCCTTGCCAAGTATCCGCATATCCGGATCGATCTGATGTCAGACGATACCTATACTGATCTCGTCACCGAAGGCGTCGACATCGCCTTTCGCCTCGGCGAGTTGACCGATTCCAGCTTGATGGCGAAACGGCTGCTCACGGCCTATCGCGGCATCTGGGCCGCGCCGTCCTATGTCGAAGCACATGGCGAGCCAGTCTGCCCGCAGAGCCTGAAGGATCACCAAGGTCTGGTCTTCCGGCAATCCGTTCAGGGGCAGCAATGGACTTTGCAGCATAGTGAAAGCGGTGAGGAAGTCCGCATTCAGATGGATGGCCGGTTTCGTGGCTCGTCTGGCGACACATTGCTGCGCGGTGCTATCGATGGCCTTGGTATCTTTGTCGCCCCCGACTGGCTGGTCTGCCCACACGTTCAGTCCGGCGAGCTGGTGCGCGTGATGCCAGACTGGCGAGGCAAAGATCTACCGCTCTCGGTGGTTTGGACAGGCGGGAAGCTGCGCGGCAAGTCCCGCCTGTTCGTTGAGCATATCAGCGAGAGCCTCGCCAAAATGGAGAATGTCGGGCGTTAGCCAGCCTTGACGCTTTCAACCCATTGATCGACGCGGCGCTCAAGGATTGCAAGTGGCATGGCACCGCCGCCAAGCACTGTATCGTGGAAGCCGCGAATATCGAACTTGTCGCCAAGTTCGGCTTCAGCTTCTGCGCGTAGCTCCTGAATTTTCAGCATGCCAATCTTGTAGCTCGTCGCCTGCCCCGGCAGGGTCAGGTAGCGGCGAACTTCAGACTGAGCCTGCGCCTGCGGCGAAGCGGTGTTGGCGAGGAAAAAGTCAATCGCCTGCTGCTCAGTCCACCCCTTGGAGTGAAGCCCTGTATCCACAACGAGACGAACCGCGCGCCACATCTCCGAGCCAAGGCGGCCGAACTCTGAGAGTGGGTCCTCAAATGTTCCGGGCATCTCGCTGGACAGCCATTCGGAATAGAGTGCCCAACCTTCGATATATGCGGTGAAACCGACTTGTGTGCGGAAAGTAGGAAGGTCTTCCAGTTCCTGCGCGATAGATATCTGCATGTGATGACCTGGCAGGCCTTCATGATAGGCGATGACTTCCAGTTCGCGCTTCGGCATCGCCCCCATATCGAGCAAGTGGGCATAATAGATGCCAGGGCGTGAGCCATCTGGCGTGCCGGCAAAATAGTGCTGCGCCGCACCTGCTTGCTCACGGAACGGCTCAACCCGTTTCACCTCAAGATCGGCCTTAGGCAGGATACCGAAATAGTCCGGCAGGACAGCCTTGATCTTGTCGATGGCCGCTGTCGCATCATCGATATAGCCTTGGCGGCCTTCATCCGTGTTGGGATAGTAGAGCCGCTCGTCATCCTTGGTGTCACGCAGGAAAGTGAAGAACTCGGGCAGCGTGCCTTCAAAGCCGAACTCGTCCTTGATCAGTTCCATTTCGGCGCGCAGGCGCGTCACTTCAGAGAGACCGATCTGGTGAATCTCATCAGCGGTGAGATCAGTCGTGGTCTGGTTGGCAAGTCGCATATTGTAGAAGGCTTCGCCGTTTGGCAGGGCGCCGACGCCCTGTGCCTCTTCGGTGACATTAACCTGATCTTCCTTCTGCCAGGCAAGCAGACGCGCATAGGCAGGCTGCCAGTCCGCAAGCAGCGATGCCTTGGCCTCGGCGAGGAGTTCGTCGCCGCGCGCCTGGTCAATCTCTTCCTTCTCGACCAGAGAGGCGACTTTGGATTTGGCGTCGGCCCAGATCGCGCTGTCTTCATCGCTGTCATCGAACGGTGCGCCGGTAATGATCTTCTGCGCCTCATCGATCACTGACTCGAACGCAAAGTATGGTGGACGCACGCCCGTTGCGGCGTTCTCCTTGGAAATGACGATTAGCTGATCAAGCGCTCGCGCCGACTCGCCGATGCGTGAGACATAATCCTCCATACCCTGCTCATCTGAAACCTTGTGGAAGGCGATCAGCAGCTGCGGGAAGAAGCCATGGATCGCGCCCATCTGTTCAAATGTGTAGCCATTGGTGCGGAACGGCAGGCCAGCCTCTGCCTGCTCAAGCTGGTAGACAGCAATGTCCCAGCTGGTCTGCGCTTCGGGGGTCAGCTTGTCATAGTCGAACTCGGCTTTCATCTCGGCAACCCCGGCGCGCTGCCAGTCAAGTTGCATGTCAGCCGCTTCGCGAGAGAAGTCGTCGATCTTGTCCTGATCGCTGTCGCGGCCAAGGAAGGTTTTCTGGATCGGGCTGAACTCAAGGCTCTCCTCGAACTTGACCTCGAACCACTCATTCAGACGCTCGGTCTCGGCGGCAATCTCTTCAGCGGTCGGCGCAGCAGGGGCCGCAGGCGCTTCGGCCTCGACAATGGTGGCTTCCGGCGCTGCGGGCGCTTCAGCAGGCGCAGGCAGGTATTGGCAGCCGGTCAGGACAAAAATTGTGGCGAGGGCGGTGAGTGGCAGGCGCATAGGCAATTCCCCAATTAACGTTTATCGTTAATCGGCAAAGAGCAGGTTTTTGCGCATGGGGCAAGGGGTCGAGGGCGGCTATGCCCTAATAGCCATCCGCCGCGCCATCTTTTCGCATTTCAGTTGCCGCGATCCAGGCCCCTGTTTCGAAATCGCGCATGATCGCCTGATAGCCGCCGCCATTGGCCTGGCAGCAGGAGACGGTATGGCCGCGGCGTTCCAGCTCGGCCCGGGCCTCTGGCGGAATGCCGCTTTCGACATAGACCGTGCCGATATCGCTCTCGCAGGCATCGCCTTCCAGATCATCGGTCGGCTCGCAGCCGCCGCGATGTTCCCAGCGCGCCGCATCGCCAGCCTCCTGCAGGCCCATATCATAGTCGATCAGGTTGAGGATGATCTGGACATGGCCTTGCGGCTGCATGCCCCCGCCCATCAGACCAAAGCTGAGCCATGGCTCATATGGGCAGGCAAGCTCTGCGGCGACAGCGCGAACCTGACAGCCGGGCATATCCTTCTTGAAGGCAAAGGCCGGGATGATCGTATGGAAAGGCCGCTTGCCCGGCTCAAAAGCATTGGGGTGGTCCGGGTCAAGGCTGAACAGTTCGCCGCGATCCTGGAACATGAAGCCGAGGCCATCGGCGACAAGGCCAGAGCCCATGCCGCGATAATTCGACTGGATCAGCGAGACCATCATGCCATCGCCATCTGTGACGGTGAGGTAGGTTGTGTCGCCGTCTTCGAGCTTGGCATCGGCGGCCTGCGTATTAATCATCGATCTCAAATCAGCAAGCTCAGCCTGAGCAAAAGCATTCATCTCATCGCCAACCGTGCCCGTTGGATCCGCGACCGCCGCATCAAGCTCAATAAGCGCACCAAGTCGTTTTGAGAGACGTTCATCGACAAAAATCTCAACGGATTCATTCCCATCTTCCATGAAGTCAGGATCGGCATACCCAAATGCTCTACCCACAAACGCCAACCGTTTCGCCTCGACCTGCGCCATCAGGCTGTCGGCGCTGGCAAAACCAAACTGGCGCAAGGGGAAACGCTCCAGCATCTGCAACATTTGCAGCGCCGCCAGGCCTTGCGTGTTCGGACCAAGTTCGCAGAGCTTGACCAGATCGCGATAGGTCACACAGAGCGGCTCCACCCACTCGCCTTTATGCTGGGCAAAATCCTCATAACGAAGATGCCCGCCAATGCGCTCGAAATAGCTATCCATCGTTCGCGCGATTGAGCCCTCATAAAAAGCCTCACGACCGCCGAGGGCGATCTTGGTCAGGGTGTCGGCAAGGTCGGGGTTGCGAAACAGCGTGCCTTCGCGCGGACTTGGCGAGAAGAAGGTCTTGCGTGCGTTTTCATATTCTTCGAGCATACCGCTTTCATGCGCCGCCCTGAGGCGCACTTCATTGCGTCCCCAATAATAGGCGATGACTTCCGGGATCGGCGCGCCGTTGCGGGCATATTCAATTGCCGGGCGCAGGTTCTCTGCCATGTCGCGGCGGCCAAACTTTTCGTGCAGTGCGAACCAGCCATCGACCGTGCCAGGCACTGATACAGGCGCTGCGCCAAAGGGCGGGATCGCCTCGCCGTCCATATGAGCGTCGGCGGCGGCTTGCATATCCGCCAGTGTCGCGCCCAAGGGTGAACGACCCGAACCATTATAGCCATAGAGCTGGCCCGTCTTAGGGTCCCAGACCATGGCGAACAGGTCGCCGCCGATGCCGTTGCCGGTTGGCTCAACCAGGCCAAGCATCGCATTTGCGGCAATTGCGGCATCCATGGCGCTGCCGCCAGCCTTCATTGTGTCGAGCGCCACCTGTGTCGCCAGTGGGTGCGCGGTGGCGGCTGCGGCGGTGGGCGCGACGACCGCAGAGCGCTTGCCAAGGTCGCGGCCTGTGAGCACCCGGTCGCCAGGGCCGGGCGCGATGGGGATCGTGTCGTCTATCGGCGCGTGTGACAGCGTCGTTGCAGCTTCACCGACCGAATAGGATCGATGCGCGATCTCGCTGTCGGTTGCTACGCACGATGCCAGTAGAAGGCCTGCTAGCCCGATCACTCCGCTTTGCAGTCTCATGTCTCACCTCGCCCTGTTCACTCTGGCGAGAGCTTAGCGCGGTTTGCAGCGATGACGAGTCACGAAACCGTAGCGGGGCCTCTTCGCGCGGCACCCAGCCACGCCCGAAACTTTCAAAATAAGCCTGGATCAGTCCCTCAAGCATAAGAAACCACCTCATATTCGATGCCGTCCGTGTCGTGGAAATAGAAACGGCTTCCCGGCTCATAGGTCTGGTGGCTATGGGTCTTATATCCGGCACCCAGCACGCGGGTTTCAGCTTCGCCCAAATCATCGACAAGCACGCCAATATGATTGACCGCGCCAATCGAGGAATAGCTGCTGTCTGGCTCCACAGGCTTGGCACCGGGCAAAGTATAGAGCGCGAGATAATGCGTATCGGTGCCGACGTGCACGGTGCGGCCGCCAAATTTGGCGACGCCCGCCCAGCGGATATGCCAGCCAAACAGTTTAACCAGCATCGCCGCCGTCATGTCAGGATCCCTGACGGTCAGGTTCATATGTTCCAGAAGTCCTGGTTTCATGGGTTTCGTCCTTTCGATTTCCTGTCTCTTGATTGTCGAGGACTCTCTCTGTAATTCCTCAACCTTAGTTGAGGTCAAGGAGTTTTTTGCAAGATGCCGAAACGTGGGTTTTCAATTGGCGATCTGGCGCGCCGGACCGGGCTTTCCGTTTCGGCAATCCGCTTCTATGAGGCGCGCGGGCTTGTCTCGCCGGACCGCAATCAAGGCGGGCAGAGGCGCTATGAAGGCTCTGATATTCGCCGCCTGTCCTTTGTCATGATTGCCCAGAGGCTCGGCTTCACGATTGCCGAAATTGCTGACGTGCTGGCGACCCTGCCGGACAGCCGAACACCGACACAGCGCGACTGGGCGAGGATCAGCAAGGCATTTCGCAAAGACCTTGATCAGCGTATCGCAATGATGACGCGGCTGCGCGACAATCTTGATGGCTGTATCGGCTGCGGCTGCCTGTCGCTGAAAAAATGCGCGCTCTACAATCCGGATGACGAGGCGGCCAACCTCGGCGCCGGGCCACGCTACATCCTTGATGCCCGGCCCTAAGCGTTGGCTGCAAGGCCAGGTCGCCAGGCGAAAACACCGGCCAGGATCAGTGTGAGCGTCCAATACAGGCCGATCCCGCTGCCGATGAACTGACCATTGGTAGCCGGGGAGAGGAAAGCCGGAATGACCACCGACGCCCCGAGGGCGATCAGGACGCCGGCGACCTTCAGCGCCATATGCGAACGGGTGAGCAGGAACCAGCCAGTGCCCCACCCGGCCAACATGATTGAAAAGAACTTGGTCCAGACCGGAATCGCGAGCAAACCAAAAGCTTGCGTGCTCTCGAGCTCTTTGGTCATGCCGAGCAGGATCGTGTTCTCATAGGCATCGGCAAAGCCCGCGAGCAAAGCAATGGCAATGAAAGCCCACCACAGCTTCTGTTTGGTCACCGCATGGGCCGCGAGAAAGACGCTCGCCATGAACAGGCTGTAGGCCGCCATGAACGCAAAGTCCCAGCGATTTCCGGCATCCATGGAGGCAATGCGCTTTGCCTTTAGCGGGTCATCGCCCGCGCCGAATATTGCCAGCAAGTCTGTCTGGTTTTGTGAGAATTCAAACGCGAGGATCGGCCCGCCATAGCTGCTGAGATCGCTGGCCCCTTCGCCCAAAGGGACAAAGGCCGCGCCCATGACCAGCATGACAATGATGGTCAGCAGACCCAGGGCCAGTGCAATGATCCAGTACTTACGCTCTGTCATCTCTCCCCTCAGCTATATCTCGCCCGAACGGTGTCCCACATCGCGCGCAGGCCGCAAGCTGCGCCGCCAGCCGGGCGGCCATATTTGCGCTCGCGCCAGGCCCAGACATCAAGATGGACCCAGGATTTTGCATCGACAAACTGTTTCAGAAAGATCGCCGCGGTAATCGAACCAGCAAAACCGGAACTTGCCGAATTGACTATGTCTGCAATCGGGCTCTTCAGCATTGCCAGGTACGGATCCCAAAGCGGCATCCGCCAGGCCGGGTCACCGCTTGTTGCACTGCCTTTGGCAATATCGGCTGCCAGTGTTTCGTCATCGGTGTAATAGGGCGCAAGATCAGGTCCAACCGCGACACGTGCTGCCCCGGTCAGGGTAGCGAAATCAATCAGCAGGTCAGGGTCGCTCTCACACGCCCTGGTGAGGGCATCGCCAAGGATCAGTCGGCCTTCGGCATCGGTATTGTCGATCTCGACACTAAGGCCTTTGCGGCTTTTCAGAATATCACCAGGCCTGAAGGCGTGCGTATCAATGGCATTCTCGACAGCCGGAATATACAGCTTCAGATGGACGGGAAGTTTCGCGCCCATAACAAGATCAGCCAGCGCGATGGCATGGGCTGATCCACCCATATCCTTTTTCATGATCCGCATATAATTGCCGGTCTTCAGGTTCAGGCCGCCCGTATCGAAGGCCACACCCTTGCCGACAATCGCCACTTCCGGATCGCTGGCCTTGCCCCAGGTCAGCTCGACAAAGCGCGGTGCTTCTGGTCCGGCGCGGCCCACCGCGTGCACCATCGGATAGTTCTCAGCCAGCAAGTCGTCACCGACAATGCTCTGGACGGTTGCGCCATGTGTCCTGGCGACGTGCTTGATCGTCTCCTCAATCGATGCAGGTCCCATATCTTCGGCAGGTGTGTTGACCATGTCGCGCAGGCGCGCCACCGCAATGGCTTCCCGCACAAGCGCGTCGGCTTTCTTGTCCTTGCCGACCACAAGCCGCGGCGGGGTCGCCTTTTTCTCAAGATAGCGGTCGAAACGGTAGGCACCATCAGCCCAGCCCGCCGCAATCTGGTGCTGTCCCAGACCGCCATCGCGGGCGATCTCATAATCATGTTCTGGAAGATTTGCCGACAAAGCGGCAACCGCCAAAGCATCACGCCCGTCGCCCAGGCCGAACAGGACGCCGGACACGCTGCCATCTGCCGCCGCACTGATGACCATCTGGCCAGCGGTTGCGGTAAAGTCCTGAGCCTTGGCCAGCGCGGCAAGCTCTTCAGGCAGGTCCTGCGCACCTGGCCAGTCGTCCGCTGTGAACAGGAAGACCGGCGCGGTGCTTTTGGCGCTGTCAACAAGAGCAGGATATTCGAGCATCTATGTGTCCTTTGGTTAATCTGCGGCCCGTTTTTGTTAACCTGTTCTTGACCAGGTCATGACCATAAAGACCAGTTACAGCGCCGGAGCGTCATAAATGTCCAGTGTCAAATTCACTGCCCACTCACTTTGCCTGCTCGCCATTACAGGTCTTGGTGCCTGTGCCACGACCGCTGACAAGGGCGGCGAAGATACTGGTGTTGCCGCCTATCAGGCTGCGATTGATCAGGTCACAGCACCGGCAACACCTGAGCAAATCGCCATTGCCGAGCGCTCCGATCCGCTGAAGCGCGCCAGTTTCTGGGGCGAAGAGTTACGCAAAAGCCCCGGTAGTCTTGAGATCACGGTCAGATATATGCAGGCCCTGCGAACCATTGGCAGCCACGAACGGGTGCTTGAAGTCGCGTCCCAGACGTTCCCTCTTCACCCCGAACGGCATGAAATCCTGCTCGAAGTCGGTCGCTCGCTGATGGCCCAAAACAAGATTGAAGATGCGGCACGAGCGTTTATCCGCGCATCCGATTACGCGCCGCAAGATGTCGCTGCACCGCTGGCTGCGCTTGGCGTCGCCTTTGACCGGCTGGAGCGTCATGATGATGCGCAAGAGGTTTACCGCGAAGCGCTGATGCGTGAGCCGAACCGCGTCTCAACGCTGTCCAATTATGGCCTGTCGCTGGCACTGACTGAACAGCTGGCCGAGGCGGAGATACAACTTCGCAAGGCCGCCAGCCTGCCCGAAGCCAATGCCAAGGTTCGCCAGAACCTAGCACTCGTCCTCGGCCTGCAAGGTAAATTCGATGAGATGATCGCGGTTGATCCGACCGCGCCTCAGCGCACGATTGAAGCAAACCGCGATACATTGCGCGACATGATGGTTCCAGCTCGAACCTATGATGTCCTGGCAGACCCGGCCCCAGCGGCGAGCGAGCCGATGCCCTCGGTGCCTGAAGATGCGGTTGCTGAAGACGCCATGAGCGAACCGGCACCGCAGCAGACAACCGCGCTTGACGGCGGCAATGACACCGACATCGTGCTTCGACCCAAGCTGCGTGGCTCGCAGGGCGGATAGCCCACCGGTTCAAGACAATTGATTGATATGGCGTCAGGCGAACTGTTCTATTCGCCCTGCATTTGTTTGACCTTGATATAAGCAGGCCCAAGCACGACCAGGAACAGAACTGGCAGGAAGAACAGGATCATCGGAACCGTCAGCTTGGCCGGCAGGGCCGCAGCTTTCTGTTCAGCTTCGGACATCCGCATGTCACGGTTCTCCTTGGACATGACACGCAGGGCGTCCCCAAGCGGTGTCCCGTAACGTTCAGCCTGTACAAGCGCCATGGTCACAGCTTTCACGCCATCATGGCCGGTTCGTTTGGCGAGGTTCTCATAGGCCTGACGGCGCTCTTGCAGATAGGCAAGCTCAGCTGTCGTCAGCTGTAACTCTTCTGCAAGCTCAGCCGAGGCACTGCCAATCTCGGAGCCAACCTTGGCAAAGGCCATCTCGATCGACATGCCGGATTCAACACAGATCAGCATCATGTCCAAGGCGTCAGGGAATGCCTTCATGATCGATTCCTGGCGCTTCTGGGCAATGTTGGAAACATAGAGGTTTGGCGCGTAGAAGCCAGCGGCCGCGCCGAAAATGATCGAGCCATATTTCATCTGAACTGACAGATCATGGTCATTGATCAGGAAGATATAGATAAAGGCACCCACAGCCCCGATGAAGGGCAGGAAGAAGCGGCAGAAATAGAAGATCGACAATGGCCGCGGACCGCGCAGACCCGCCTGTTCGAGCTTCATCGCAATGTTGGGGTCTTCCAACATCTTCTGAAGGTCGAGCTTCTTGGTAATGTCACTGATTGTGCCATTGGCCTCTTTTTTGAGGCCGCGTTGTTCAATCGCAGCGCGGCTGGCGCGGCGGAGTTTCTCACGCTGCTCAGTCACCTGTTTCAGGCGGGTTTCCAGCTTGTCACCCTTGAGGGCTGGCAACATGACCGACGTGATGGTCGCAAACATGGCGACCGCAGCGAACATCGACGCGAGCGCGGCCGGATCAGACAGGGATTCTGCAAAAGACATGTCTTGGGTCCCTCTCTAAATATCGAAACTGATCATTTTGCGCATCACCATGATGCCGGTCGACATCAGGCAGGCTCCCATGAACAGGATCATATGCCCGGTCGAGGTAATGAACAGTTCGATGATGTAGGCCGGCGTTGTCAGATAGACCATGAAGGCCACGGCAAACGGCAGACAACCGATAATCATCGCCGACGCCTTGGCTTCCGATGACAGGGCCTTGATCTTTTCCCGCATCATTTTGCGCGAGCGGATAACAATCGAGAGATTGCCCAGTGCTTCCGACAGGTTACCCCCGGCCTTGGCCTGGATGGTCAGCACAATCACGAAGAAGTTCACCTCTGACAGCGGCACACGCTTGTAAAATTGCAGAAGCGCCCGGTCCATGGTCATACCCATCTGGATATTGTCTGTCAGACGCTTGATCTCCGGCCCAAGCGGCGCGGGGCTTTCCCTGGAAATAATGTTCAGACATTCGGTAAGCGGCAGACCAGATTTCACACCCCGGACGATAATATCGATACCGTCGGCAAACTGGTTCATCATCTTCTTGTTGCGCATCTTGGCCAGCATGCCGAGAATCCAGCGCGGAAGACCTATGCCCCCACCAATCATTGCTGCGACAATCGTACCGATGCGAGAAACCTGTGGGCCAAAGATTTCCTGAACATCAAAGCCCATGACAGGCGGCGGACCCGCCGCGCCTGAATACCAGGCAAGAATTCCGAACACGAGACCAACGACAGCAGACGCAGTCCAGAACGTGCTTTGTGGAATGTCCAGACCAGCCTGCATCAGCTTGCCTTCAATCCCGCTTGTCATCAGCGATTTGCGACGCTCAACATCTTGCTCGCGCAGCTTTTTCAGCATTTGCTGGGTCTGCTTGCGGCGGGCGCCGACAGCGTCACTCTTGTCCCGGCCTGGACCTCTGACGCGGCCTTCAGAGGCGAGCTGTTTGGCGCGCCTGGCAGCCTTCTCGTCACCGCCGCCGCCCGTAAGCGCGAGGCCGAGACCAGCTATGACCAGAAAAGCCAGGCCGCCAATAATATAAATGATGATGTCGCCGCTGAGTTCCATTATCTAGTCCAGCGCATCCAGAGCCGTCGCGAGATCCTTCTCGAGATTGTAGTATTGCGCGCGCTCCCAGAAGCGCGGGCGGCCAATGCCGGTGCCGCGGTGGCTACCGACAATCTTGCCATTCTCGTCTTCGCCAGTGATTTCGTATTTCAGGATGTCCTGAAGAACGATCGTATCGCCTTCGAGGCCCATGACCTCGGTTACACACATGATACGGCGCGACCCGTCGCGCAGACGGGAGGCCTGCACCACGACATCAATCGAGCCGACAATCATTTCCCGGATCGTCTTTGCCGGCAGCGAGAAGCCGCCCATGGTAATCATTGATTCAACCCGGCTAAGCGCTTCGCGCGGACTATTGGCGTGCAGCGTGCCCATCGAGCCATCGTGGCCGGTATTCATCGCCTGCAACAAGTCAAACGCTTCGGGCCCGCGAACCTCACCAACGATGATCCGCTCTGGGCGCATCCGCAGACAGTTCTTGACCAGCTCACGCATGGTAATCTCGCCCGAGCCTTCGATATTTGGTGGCCGCGTTTCTAGGCGGACAACATGTGGCTGCTGCAACTGAAGTTCGGCACTATCTTCGCAGGTTATGACCCGCTCGCTTGGCTCGATAAACCCGGTCAGACAGTTCAGAAGCGTGGTCTTACCGGAACCCGTACCGCCCGAGATCAGGACGTTACATCTTGCATGACCAATGATCCGCAATATCTCGGCGCCAGCTTCCGAGATAGACTTGAAGTTGACCAAGTCCTGCAGCTTCAGCTTGTCCTTCTTAAACTTACGAATGGTCAGCGCAGGGCCATCAATCGAGAGCGGCGGCGCGATGACGTTGACACGCGAGCCGTCCAGCAGACGCGCATCACAAATCGGGCTGGCATCATCAACGCGGCGGCCAACCTGGCTCACGATGCGCTGACAGATATTCATCAGCTGAGCATTGTCGCGGAAGCGAATATTCGTCCGCTCAATCTTGCCGGCGACCTCAATATAGCAGGTGTCAGCGCCGTTCACCATGATATCGGCAATGTCATCGCGCGCCAGCAGTGGCTCCAGCGGACCATAACCCAGCACATCATTACAAATATCGTCGAGCAGGCTTTCCTGCTCTGAAATCGACATCACGATATTCTTGATCGCGATGATTTCAACGACGATGTCGCGGATCTCTTCGCGGGCGCTCTCCTGATCGAGTTGCGCCAGCTGGCCAAGGTCAATCGTATCGATCAGTGCGTTGAACACTGTCGTTTTTGTCATGTAGTATTCTTCTGAGCGATCAGTGACCTTGGTCACTTTCTCATTAGACGTATCAGGTGCCGACTTGAGTGCCACCTTGGTGTCAGATTTCGGCTTGGGCTTGTCCTTCGGTGGCTTGGCTTTTGCCACAGGCGGCTTTACCGGCGGCTTGGGCACCGGTGCGGGAGCCGCCGGACGCGGCGCCGCAGGTGCAGGACTTGCTCCGGCTGTACGCTTACCAAATGCCATGGACTGCCCTTTCTAGACCCGGTTACTTGCCAAGCAGTTTCTGGATGAATGACTTGGAGTGAACGACCGCATCGCGCCCGGTCATGATCGAAGCGAGATGATCGATGGCAAGCGATGGCTTGGCCGAAGGATCTGTCTCGGAAATCATTTGCCCATTATTGGACGCCGTTCCGAACAGTTGCGGATCGAAAGGCAAAACGACTTCAGGCTCGATATCAATCGCTGCGGCGAAATCCTTGACCGGAATCTCAGGCCGCTTCGGAACGCCCATCTGGTTGATAATCAGGCGCGGCGGATGATCATTCGGACGGCTCGCCTTGAGCTGGTCGATCATATTCTTGCCATTGCGCAGGGAGGCAAGATCAGGCTGGCAAACCAGGATGACCTCATCAGAAGACACAAGCGTCTGGAACAACCAGTTATTCCAGCCATGCGGCAGGTCGAGGACGACATAGGGCATGACCCGCCGGACACTGTTGACCACGGTTTCATAGGCATCTTCACGCAGGTCGAGGACCTGGCTGACACTGGCCGGCGCCGTGAACAGCGACAAGCGATCAGTGGCCTTGGACAGAAGCTTGGCAATAACGCTGTCATCGACCCGGTCCGGGTCCATCAGGGCGTCAAGCACGGTCTGCTGGGTCTCGTGGTTGAAATCAAGCGCAGTGGTGCCGAAGGTCAAGTCGAGATCTACAAGGGCCGTGTTGACCATTGTGTTCTCGGACAGGGCCCAGGCGAGATTGTGGGCAATCGTTGAAGAGCCAACACCGCCCTTTGCCCCAATAACAGAAATAGATTTACCGACAAATGGCGCGTCCGGATCAGCGAACAGATTGCCAATCGCGCGGACAACCTGAACCGGCGATACGGGCGGTACGAGATATTCGCTGACGCCGCGCACCATGAGCTGGCGATAAAGCGAGATATCATTGGTGGCGCCGATCACCATGACCTGCACGCCCTCATCACAGTGACTTGCAAGCTCATCGATCTGCGCCACCATCGTCTGGGTCGCGGCTGATGATTCAAGCACGAGAAGGTTTGGTGTGGCATTTTCCTGCAAGTATGCAATCGCCGCTTCAAGACCGCCCTGATGGACCTCCACCGTGGCCTGCATCATACGCCGATCTGACGCGACAGACTCAACCAGGTGCGCGGTCCGCGGTGACTCGCAAAAGGCAATCACAGAAATCCCCGGAATGGCGCGTGAGCCGCCCTCCAGCGGATCAGACGAAATGATCTGGGCAGAGCCCTCAAACGGGTTCAAGTCTTTTTGCGGCGCATCCAGATCGACCTCTTCGAGCGGCGCGTCAGTAGCGATCTCGAGTTCGTCGTCGAGAGGGGCATCCGCGAACACTTCTGGTTCGTCATCTACATCATCGTCAAGGTCGCTGAAGACATCCTGCAAGGTCGTCTCGACGGTTTCCTCAAGTTCCAGATCGAACTCATCATCGTCGAAGAGGGCGTCATTAGACATGGTTTTCATCTCCCCTATCGGGCTCAATTCCTAGTTCACTGCGCTCGAAACAGCGCCGGATTCCAGATCGCCCCGCTCTGCGCCGGTGACGGCACCCTCGCGGAACAGACCCAGCTGAATGATACGGCGGTCAATATCGCCTTCTTCAAGCGGACGTTGCGACAAGACATCGGCCGGGTCCGCAATCATCGCCGCCATATTTGCGCGCACCGAGCAACCAAGCGACGGCATGTCATTGTTCGACCTCGCATCGGCAAAGTCATAGGCGGCAAGTGACGGGCAGTCGGGGCGAACAATGTCATAGCCTTTGAAAGCCAGGACCATTGGCGCGTCGTCATATCCGCTGGCATCATAGGCCATGCCGACAATTTCGGCATAATCAACGCCGCTCTGCCAGGCGAGATCGCGGGCTTCAACAGCAGCGCGGATCGCGACGGCTTCGTTTGCGCCGCTATTGGGAATGGACAGCATGAGCGGCCCGTGACCCTGGTCGGCATAGTCGGCAAAGAACACCTGCAATTTTTGAATCTCGCTGCGGCGTAACTGGCTGTCATCGGCCCGCAGGTTGATTTCCAGATAGCGTGTCCGGGCTTCAGCTCCGAAGGAATGCTGCGACAGGGATGTTCCGTGATACAGCGCCTCCGGCGCATACGGATTGCCGTTTGAGGCACATCCAGAAAGCGCGATCAAAGCGATGGCAGATAACAGAATACGTGTCATGATCTTATCCTTCACTCTTCGATAAAGCCGACAGGCGCTTGATAGGTTTGCGGGGTAATTTCCTTGCCGGACTTGCCGTAAGTTGCGTTCAGCTTGCCGAAGAAAATCGTCCGTGGATCAGTGGCATTGACGAAGCCATCAGCGGGCGTGCTGAGCTCATCCTTGCGGGCCGGGTCGACCAGATAGGGTGTCACGATGACAACCATCTCGGTCTCGTCATTGATGAAGTCGCGTGACTGAAACAATGTGCCAAGTACCGGGATTTTCTTCAGACCCGGCAACTGGTCGATTGTCTGACGCGACTTCGACTGGATCAGGCCGGCGAGCATGGTGGAGCCGCCAGAAGGAAGTTCAACGGTGCTTTCGGCGCGGCGAACGATCAGCGATGGAATGGTTAGCGTCTGCGCGGTAATTACATCACCGGTTGACGTCACTCCTGCGATAGCGCGGCCCTGAAAGGCGCCCTGATTAGACAGTTCGGAAATCTCCGTCGATATTTTTAGAGATATTCGGCCCTCTGAGAGCACGATCGGTGTAAAGGCGAGACCGACACCATAGGGTTTGAACTCAATGGTGATCTCGCCATTCTGGTCCTGACCAACCGGGACAGGGAACTCGCCGCCGGCGAGAAACTTCGCTGACTCGCCAGAAACAGCCATGATATTTGGCTCGGCCAGTGTGCGGACAATGCCCACGCGCTCCAGCGCATCAATTGCGGCACCGGCAGATGACTGAAAGTCGGTTCCGACATAATTGGTGTAACCAAGCTCGGTAGAAAAGCCCCCCAAGGCCCCCCCGGCAACATTGAAACTGTTTGCGCCGCTAACTCGGAAACGATTGGAAAAAGGCAATCCTGGTGCCAGCGTCGTGGTGCCTGAATCAACGGCTCCGGTGATGCCATCACCGGCCACGTCCGTGAACAATTGTCGCTCAACCAGATTGGCGAGATCGCCGAAGTCGGCTGCGCCTGACAGGTTGATCCCAAGTTGCTTGACCACCGTGCGCTGCATCTCGACGATGCGCACTTCCAGCATCACCTGATCCTTGGCCGAGATGGACATCATATTGATCACAGGCGACTGGCCAGGCCCGATATTATTGCCAGGCATATAGGCATTGACGAGACGAACGACCTGATCGGCTTGGACCATACTGTCGACAACGCCATTTATCACGACATTGCCATTGACCGTCTCCAGCGTCACACGCGCGTCAGGCACATAGCGTTTGATCAGGTCATCGAGCCGCGATGTATCGACCTCGACGCTGATTTCAAGATTGATGATTGGCACACCGTTCTTGTCGAAAATAAAGGCATTGGTTTCGCCCACTTCGACCCCGCGAAAGATGATCCGCTGAGCGGTTTGAACAACCGCGTCGGCAATCGTCGGATTGGTCAGGACGAGATCAGCGGCGGGCCGTTCAAGCTCGATAATTGTCGACTTGTCGAGGCCGAGCGTAATCTTCTGCGAGACGGCAGTATCGCCAGGCTGGGTAACGGTGACGCCCATCAGGTTCTGCGCCACACTATATGCGGGCGCAAAACAGATCGCGGCGGCGAGCGCTACGGATTTGATAAGGATTGCGGACCGGTTCATCGGCTTCCCCCGGCTGCTGAGCCATTTCGATAGATCGTGACCCCGTTGCCACCCGCCTCGATAGTATCGAGCATGTCGATCTGTGCCTTGACGTTGCCATTGTTCCAATCGGCATCGGCCGCACTGCGCAGGGTGAGGGAAATCTGTCCCATCCGCGCTGCAAGCGCCGTCAGTTCGGCTTGCGGCTGGCTAAGCTCAAGCGTCGCGGTGGAGCCTGTCAGGGTTGGAATACCATCGACATCGCCAAAGATCTGATCAATCGCAAGGATACGTGCATTTTCCAGAATGGTCTTGGTCAGAGCCCGCTCATTCTTTTCGCCTTCGGAGACAACTTCGATTTCATAGGTCAGGATCACATCGACACGGTCGTCCGGGAGAATGAATCCAGCGGACGCCGACTCAGGCGAAATCTCGATCGACACGGCACGCATGCCCGGGCTGAGCAGCGCCGCCATGAAGCCTGTCTCACCCTTGGCAACGACCTTGATCGGCAGGATAGGCTCATCGGTATACATCGCCGCGCGAACAACTGCGCCGGCCAGCTCTTCCATCGCGTCAGGGCTGAGGTCCTGGGTCACGAAGCTTGGGCTCAGCGCTTTCTCAGGCCAGTTGGCCCAGGCGAAATGTTCGGGGGTCAGAAGGGTGCCGATGCGCAGGTCTTCCTTGGCGACCAGAACCTTGATCTGGGAAACCTCGACCTCTCTAATGATCTCGACGGGCGCGCTCGGTTCAGTCGCGCCGCTGCCGCCCGCCAGGTTGCGGACCAGTACTGCCGCAACAACCGCAGCAAGAGCTGCAACCGCCAAGATGATCAAACGCAATGGAGACATGACACTAACCCTATCTGCGAAGCCGGCAAAGCGACCTCATGATTCGGTTATGTCAGGCCCGTGCTAAAGCAAGGTTAATCGAAACCGCTGTTTTAGCTTAGGAAACTGGTAAGGAGTGGAGAGGCTGGCGCAGCCATGAAAGCACCCGCTGCAATCGCAATCCCGTACGGCACACCTTTGGACTCCTGCAAGGTCTCATAAGCGAAACCGGGTGTCGCCCGCGCCGGCAACATGCGGCGAGACATGATCACCAATATTGTCAGGATACCGCCAAACACCGCCATGCCATACAGGAAAGGCATGACCCCGGCAGGTCCGATCCACAAGACAACACCTGGGATCATCTTGGCGTCGCCGCCGCCGAAGACGCCGCCCATGAATAGAAGTACGCAAATAACGAAAGCGATGGCGCCAACCAGCGCATGCGCCCCGAACACGTCCCAGCCTGGCATCGCGATGATGCATGCCGGGATAAACAGAAACGCGAGCCAGGCATTCAGCCAGTTCGGAATGGTCAGCGTGTCGAGGTCGCGCAAGGCTGCCAGCAGGCAAAGACCAAAAAAGGATGCGGCGAATATTTGACTGATCATGGCAGACTCCACTGTTTCACGTCTTCCTAGATGCAAATCCCTGAAAGAAGATTTACGACGCCACAAAAGAAAGAAGCCGCCGGACGAACCGGCGGCTTCCCTATTTCACACACTGTGTAAAATCAGACTTTAAAAGTCAGATTAGACCATCTGGTCAGAAACAGTGTTGAACGTATCAGAGGTGTTGCTACCCAGTGTAGAAACAGCACCGATGATCGCAACAGCGATCAGAGCAGCGATGAGACCATACTCAATTGCAGTTGCACCAGACTCATTCTTGAAAAAATTACGCATTGGAAACTCCCACTATGCAGGTTGAAGACGTCCCGAGTTTTTCGGGTTTTTCTCCCGGAACAGATGTGGTTCTACACGGCGGCGCTGAAAATCCAGTAAACTCAAACAGAAACTTTCTGAATAAGAAACAGGGTCTTGTTAACCCTTTCACGCCGCTTTTCAGGCCCTTTCTATAGAAGTGTCCGCCAGCACCGTTTTGCTTTAGGATTAGCGAAACCCTTTTAGATCATTGTGCGCTGAAATCTTTGGAGTGGTTCGATGAGATCATTTTTGAAAACCGGCACACTGTTTGCCGCCGCCCTTTGTATCAGCCTTGCAGCGCATGCCGGCCAGTTCACGGTCGAGACCGGTAAGACCAAACCGCTTCGCCTCAGTAAAGACGCCGCCAGCGTCGTTCTCGGCAATCAGAATGTCGCTGATGTCGCGGTGCATGACCGCAACTTGCTTCTGGTGACCGGAAAGTCCTTTGGCGCCACCAACCTTCTGGTCTTCGACAAGGACGGCAACACGATCTTCGCAGCCGACCTGGTCGTAACCACGAATTCTGCCAATCTGGTCACGATCAACAAGGCGGGTTCCAATTTCAGCTTCAATTGCTCGCCGGTCTGCAAAGAGTCAGCGCAGATGGGCGACGATCAAGGACACTTCAACAAGGTCCTTGGGCAACTTGAGGCGCAAAAGCAGCTAAACGAATAGGCTAAGCTCGCAGCTGACAGCACAAAGGCCGGACCCCAAAGGTTCGGCCTTTTTCTTTGTCTCTTGCCAACTGGATGGTTTAGCGCGGGGGTTGCGCTTCAGATTGAGCTGCAAGCGCAGTCGAGATCATTTCCTCGCCAACCGCAAGTGCTTCATCGACACTGGCTGAGTAAAGCGACTGACCATGCTCGCCGACCGGTCCGATTTGCAGATCACCAAGCCACCACTCAAATGCACCGGCATCGCGAACGGTGACCGTCCAGCCCGCCTGCATTCTGGGGTAATAGGTTTCACCGCTGCGCATGACGCGGTTACGGAAGATCGTGCCGTCAGACCCGCGCACTTCAATCCAGCCGGACGAAATAGCCCGGATCGAAAGCTCGCGCTTGACTGGCATCGCCGTCAGCGTCGCAAGTGGGGTCGCGGCGGCATCATTGGCCACAACCTGCCGATAGACTGGCAATTCGGCCTCGGTCTGAGAGCGCGGCGTAAGACTGAACAGGCCAAATACACCAATCACCAGGACGGCGGACGCCACCGCAGCCGGCCAGACCAGACGCTGCGCCAGGGGCTCACGCGTTTCCATACGGGAACTTGGCAGGGCGTCGGCGTTTGTGATCTTGCGTTGCGCAGCATAGGCGTCGGCAATCTCTGAGGCTGGCAGATCGAGAAACCGGGCATATGTGGACGCGTGCATGCGCAGGAAGGTTGGCGAGACATTCTCGGTCTGCATCGCCTCAAGCGCGCGCAGGACATCCCGGGTCAAGCGTGTTTGGCGCGCGACCTCTTCAATTGATAGCTCAAGCTCTTCACGCGCCTCACGCAGGCGTTCACCCGCACTGGTGTCCAAACCATCTGAAAAAGAGCTGTTATGTGTCGTCATGATCCGTGCCCTGCAATCGCCGACTCACGCTGCTGCATCAGTCAGGACAATACCGTGTTGCTGCGCAAGCGCTAATACTCCGTTACGCAGCTCTGGATCATGCTCTTGCAAAAGCCGTGCAAAAGCGGGCGCGAAGGTCGAATAATCCAGACTCCTCAGCATTCTCTTCACCGGTCCTATCCCTCCAGCGGTCATGGAAAGGCTATTAAAACCAAGCCCCACAAGGCATAAAGCCTCCAAAGGGCGGCTGGCCCCTTCACCGCAGATGGACACCGGGACCCCAATTTCGTGGCATCGGTCACTGACCTGTTTCAGAAACCGCATCACGGGCCGACTTATAAACGGGTAACGATCTGAAACAAATGGCGTCATGCGATCTGCGGCATGAAAAAACTGCAACATATCGTTGGTCCCAACCGAGACGAAATCGACCTCACCTGCGAGATCTTCAAGCGCATAGGCAAAGGCCGGTGTTTCCAGCATTGCGCCAACTCTCAGCTTGGAAGGCTCGCAAAATCCCTGATACTGGCTCCACTCAATCTCCTGCAACAGAAGCGCCTTGGCC